>DASWID010000136.1 GCA_036397855.1 Thermodesulfobacteriota bacterium
CATCTCTTCCCCAAAATATTCCTGTCCCTCTCGGCCCAAACATCCATTTATGCGTGCCGGCGACGAAAAAGTCGCATCCGACCTCCTCTATATTAACGTTTTCAACCCCTAGCCCGTGAACGCCATCGACACAAAGAAGGATTCTATCATCATCTTCTCTAGATCTATTCTTGTATGATACCATCTCCCCAATCTCTCTCACCGGTATTTTAAGCCCCGTGCTGGAATGAACCCAGGTAAGGGCAATAACCCTTGTCCCGGGGCTGATTGAGCGGTAGACATTGCCCACTAACTCGTCTATAGATGTGTTATAGCTTCCGTTGTGAAGGCTTATCTTTCGAACTGTGGCACCCGTCCTGAGCGATCTCAAGTCGAGAGATTCCAGGGTAGAGTAATACTCGTGCTCAGTCGTTAAGATCTCCTGGTCCCCTCTGACCTTGATTCCCGTATATAAAAGACCCAGCCCCATGGTGGTACTGTCCGTCAGCGCGATCTGAGAATAATGGGTGTTAAGATATGATGCTGCAGCGAGCCTTACCCCCTCCTCGGATTTTCTAGAATTCTCACGATAATATTGAACAGGATTTTCATCCAAACCGTGCCTGTGCCTTTCAATTGCCTGCTTTACAGGCTTTGGATGAGAAGCTAGGAGGAAACAAGACATATGCACATAATTCCAATTAAGGTCAAACTGCCTTCTAACCTGTTCCCAGTCGTCTTCGTAAAGGATCTCTTTAGGCTTTTCCTCAATCGGCTCAATAGGTCTCCTTGCACAGGAAAATTGTGCTAGCAAGACTGCCCCACTTGCTAAACCGATTGAATTGACAAACTTCCTACGGCTTATATCCATGTTATTCTCCTTCTTGATCGAATATCATAATCTGTAATGGTACTATTTTAAAATACACGATCCTTTTCTTTTGACTTGAGATTCACGCGACATTATTTAAAAATATTAAGATATGATCAGGCATTCTATTTTAGGATAGGTCGATCGTTCGAAGAATGGAGGTAAAAAATGAAGTCAACCATTGTGTCAGTGATACTCTTGGTTTCCATGATGAACTTTAGCATGGCTCTTGCCGAAGAGGAAACTGACTCCGATAGTGTAAACTGGGTATCAGGGGTAGTTGAGTCCATCCAATCGGGGAAGGAGAACAGCCTTGTAAGCGTGACTATGCAAAATGGTGAAAATTTTAACTTTTCTTCTACCAACGATAAGATGGAAGGAATACAGGTTGGTGAGAGCATTTCAGCCAAGGTTGTGAATGGCTGGGCGCAATCGATCGCGAGACTCGGAAAGCCTGTAGAAATTGTACATCCAAAGAAAGATTCAGAGGGATTTCAGTGGGTGTCGGGCGAGATAACGGCGATTCAAACAGGCAAAGAAAGCAGCCTTGTCAGCGTTAAGATGCAAAATGGCGAGAACTTTAATTTCTCGGCTACGAACCAGATGCTCCATGGAGTCATGGTAGGCGATAGGGTGAGGGCGAAGGTCAATAAGGGTTGGGCGGAAACTATCGCGACTAATGGGGGTCATTTCTGAACCTTATACTAGAAACACAATTTATAGTCTTGAGACAAATATGAGGCGAGCGAAATAAAGGCTTCAACAAGTGGGTACCACTGTTTGCCTGATAATGATTCACGCTGGAGCAATCTGCAGGGTATTAGCACCTAAACGAACAGTCTTTTCAGTCAATTGCGAGCGGAAACCTTCCTTCGACAATGCTCAGGACAGGTTAGGTTTGGATTCCTTATGCTTTACCTATGCGGGGTTGGAAAACCCCGCCTATCGTTATTGATGACGGTATTTATTATGGATAGTCGGGATATTCTTGCCCCGATAGGTTTCCATGTCATCGATCTTCTGGAGGACTTGAACGGCCTTCCAAAAATTGCGTTAAGAAAATCAGGAACGAAGACGTATAGAAAAATTTGCTGGTTGCGGTTGGAATGAAACTCCCTGTAGCAAGCTACAGGGAATTCACTAGTTAAATTTTTTAGTCGGAGTGTATGATTTTTAGCGAATTTTTGGACAGCCCAGTCCTGAGCCCTGAGTTTCATCGAAGGGCCTGTCCTGAGTTTATCGAAGGATCGAAGGGTTGCTTCTTTGTATCAAGACAAAGAAAATAAAAAATTAAAAGATGGATCCCCGATTAGAGCATTCGAGGATGACGGATGACTAAGTTTCGACCAAATTTACTATTTTTTTGGCTTCTCTCCTCGAATTACGAGACACTTACGCCAACGACATTGGAAACCGTGTAGGAAGCTACAGGCAATTCGCGAGTTAATATCTAAAATATGTATGACGTTTAGAAATAGCCCGTATACGGTTTATTTTAAAGTTTTAGCACACCCCTCAGAATATCCGTTGTGGTTATGATCCCCACCAGGTCCCCGGTGCCGGAAACTACAGGGAGGGCGTTGAATTTACATTCACATATTATTCGGGCCGCATCCTTGACCTCCGAATCTTCGGATATAGTGACGGGACCAGCACGCATGACATCGCCCACGGTTAGATCTGATTCTACATAAGTCTGAAAGAGTGCGGTACGCAGGTCTCTGTCTGTAACAATGCCAATTAGTTTTCCATCCTCAACGACAGGAGCCTGGCGGAAGCGATGCTCTAACAACAGGTGAAAAGCATCATTGATGTCTTCCTCTGGAGAGATTGTCACAGGATCGGGAGTCATAAACTTTTTCACAATCATATATATACACTCGGGAATCTAAATATGTTAAGAAATTATACCAAGAGTTTTACTTTAAGAAAGCGAATAAAGAAACAGGAATATGGCGTCAGAACTTCGAGACGACAAAAGTTATTGTCACTTTCTTGACGCAGGTTATTGGGATGCCAATTAAACCCCTTTGAGTTCAATTACTTGGGACCGTGCCTCGACATTTGAATAAATGATCATTATATAGGGCGGATGGATTGTCCAGATGAGATTGACATCGCTTTAAATTAGAGTATATTTAACTAAGGAGTTTGCTGTAGTAGTTCTGTTCTAAATTAAGATTCGCGTCTAAATTTTTTTCTGAACCACTCGCATGATCCAATTTTATAGATAGGAGGTACCTTAACATGGCAGGACGTGAGATTGGCACTGTCAAGTGGTTCAATGCAACCAAGGGTTTTGGTTTTATTGAGCGCCAAAATGACAAAGACGTGTTTGTTCATCACAGTGATATAGCTGGCGACGGCTATCGTTCACTTGATGAAGGACAACGTGTAGAATTCACGGTTGCTGAAGGGCAAAAAGGCCCAAAGGCCCAAAACGTTGTTCCCGCTAAGTAAATTCATATTTAACTAAGGCGAACAATAAAAAAGCCCAGCGAATTTGCTGGGCTTTTTATTTAACAAATGTAAATGGGGTCCTGAACGTATGCCCACGTGCATCGAGTAGTTTCATCTTAGTAGGTGTGGATTCCCGAATACAGATTTCGGCAATGGAAGGCGAGGCTTGGTTGAGTAGAAGATTGCTTCGTGGCGTTGCCACTCGCAATCGTAAAAGCCAGGAATTTCGAGGATAGAATCTTTTCCAGTTTTTTCTTCATTGATCTAACTCGCCTTTCTATCTTCTTTGTCTTGATACAAAGAAGCAACCCTTCGACATCGCTCAGGACTGGGCTGCCCAAAAATTTGCTAAAAATCATTAACTCCGACTAAAAAATTTAATCCAACCGCAACCAGCAAATTTTTCTATACGTCTTCGTTTCTGATTTTCTTAACGCAATTTTTGGAATGCCGTTCAAGTCCTTTTTATTCCCTACATATATGTGTCGGATCGGCTATTCTTAATAATTATGTTTTCTTCGTCCGACACTGTTTTACACTCTTAAGTACAAATTTGTGATGATGGGCAAGTTGTTCTTCAGTATACTGATGCTCCTTCCCATACGGGCAGGCTCGCCTTGATGCACAATTGTTTTCACAAGTTTCACTGCTCAGGCGGTAATCCATGCACGCTTCCCAATTCCAGCCCCTGTTTGAAATGGTTTTCGCGGGGCATGCTGTGATGCAGGGCTTGGGGCAAGGAGGGCAGGGGGTGAAATTCTTGAGCGGGCTATCAAAAGCCGAGAATACCAGATCGGTATGTATAGCACCTCTTAGAGAAACCCAGGGACCATACTCGGGATGTAAGAGTATTCCCAGGAGGCTGTCAACTCCTACTCCGGAAATTCTTCCCAATTCCATAAAGTCCAGATCAAGCGCAGTGGTACCGAACGGAAAAATAATTTCGTATGAAACACCGCTCTCTTCTAAAATCTCTGCTGCCGATTTGAATATCAATTGCGTGTAATCATCTATCCAATCAATCCGAGATTGTTTGAAATCAGGATTATTTCTCAAGAATGTGCGCAAGATATCCCAGAACTCATTACCGGCAAATCCTATGAGGATGATGGATTTACCACATTGCAAGAATTCATCCAAGCCTTCTCTCTGTGTAACATTCTTGTGGTAGTCGTTTGTTTTAACTTTACTTACGATATTGAATCCGGACTCGTTAAAAAGGGCTTCAATTTTTTCAAACAGATAATCTGAGTTCATGATGGATTGTTTAGAAGGATTATAACCTAGATTTACAAACCTTTAGCAATCGAAAGAGAATTGGCTAGTTAAATTGATCAGATAATTGAAATTGGGTAATTTAAGTTTTCATATGAAATTATCAATATTAGACAGGGTCAATCGCTTAAGGAGCGAACAGAAGAAGAATTTGAAAAGGAAAGCGATTTTCATACTTAAAACACTCGATGTTTCAAGAAATAAGGAGTTGTGTGTAGCATTTGTCGACGACGAGGAAATGCGGAAGCTGAACGCCGATTATCGAAACATAAATCGGACCACCGACGTCCTGTCCTTTCCCCAGGACGGCCCTGATGATTCCATGCTTGGAGATGTAATTATTTCGATTGACACGGCAATAAGACGTTCAAAGCTGCAAAAATTAAACATTGAAGATGAGATTCACAAATTGATGATACATGGGATATTGCATCTCCTGGGATATGACCATAAGAAAAAAAATGAAGCCAGGGTAATGAGGAAAAAGGAATTAGAAATCCTATCAAGCATCGAGTCCCTGTAAAGGTTTTTCAAACGATGCTTCTATCTCTTCAAGCTCTTTAAGGCTGGGGAGGTCCCTCAAGCTTCTGAGTCCGAAGGTCTCGAGAAATTCGCTGGTGGTTGCATACAGGAATGGTCTTCCGATCACCTCCTTTCTGCCACTGATTTCGACGAGGCGTTTTTCCAACAGAACTCCTATGACACCTGTTGAATCGACTCCCCTTATCTGATCAACCTCAAGTCTTGTGATGGGCTGATTATAGGCGATTATTGCGAGTGCCTCTAAAGCGGCACGACTCAGACGGAATGGCTTGGTCTCTTTAAAACGGATAATTTCCTCACTGAAATCCGAATTGGTTCTGAACTGATAACCGTTGGCAACCTCGTGCAATCTAAATCCCCTATCTAGGGAATTCCATTCGCTTATCAGCTCCTCAATACACTCACTAATTTCACTTCTTTTTAGTTCAGGTAATACCTTTTGGAGCCTCTGTATTGAAAGCGGTTTTTCTGAAACAAAGATGATGCATTCAATCACCTTTTTTAAGTGTTCTTTTTCCAAGCTACATGTTCTCCCGCGTAGGCTAATTTTATCGGTCCAAACGGATATTCCTGATATGCATTTATCGTACGAGCTCTTATAAGCTCTAAAATGGCAAGAAATGTAATGATCAGGTCCAATCTCGATGCATTTTTTCTAAAGAGGTCCTCAAACCTCATTTCCTTTCTTGAAATAAGTATAGATGTTACCTCCTCAATCCTCTCATCCAGTGTGACTGTTTCAATATCAAATTGTATTCCCTCTGATATACTTAGATTTCTGCGCTTGAAAACCTCTCTTAAAGAATCGATTAACGACCAGAGGTCAACCGTTAACAGCTGATTTGCGTCATCAGCCGTGTCGTCCTCATACGATCTTGTAAACACATCCCTTTCCAGCGCTTCAAGCCTGGAGAACTGTTCAGCCGCTTCTTGATATCTCTGGTACTCAATGAGCCTTCTTACGAGGTCGGATCTGGGATCATCCTCTTCAATTTCATCATCATCTTCAGGCTTTGGCAGCAGCATCTTTGATTTGATATGCCCGAGCTCTGCCGCGATTATCAGATAGTCTCCGACAATCTCTAAATTCAACTCTTTCATCATATTCAGGTATTCAAGATATTGCTGTGTGATTAAAGCAACTGGGATGTCGTAAATGTTGATCTCATGTTTTTTTATAAGGTGTAACAAAAGATCAAGAGGACCCTCGAAAGCCTGTACTTTAACCAAGCATGTCTCAGGACTGTCCAAAGTCGGCGATGCCTCCGTGATTCATATAATACAGGATTTCTTCGATGTTCATCTAGTAATATGATGGATTATTTGCCAAAGTTGACCATAACCCAGCCCTGAAATTAGTTCGGTAATTATTGAAACAGGGTACCAAATAACGACCGAAAAGATACGTCCCCCAAATAAGAATAGTGCGAATAATACCATTACTCCGTAAGGCTCAAACCTACTGTAGGCATATGCTTGTCTCTCAGGCAAAAGTCCATAGAGCACTCGCGAGCCGTCCAGCGGGGGTATTGGCAGTATGTTAAAGATAGCAAGCCCCACTCCGTAAATGACGGTAAGAACTATCACCACGAGAAGTGTTGAGTAAAATCCCGACGTCGCCTGATCGAATGTTACAATACTGGGAATTAGATTTCTCAGAAATATACCGGCAACAATGGCCGTCAACAGATTAGAAACGGGACCGGCAAGTGCGACGAGAAGCATTCCCTTTTTGGGGTCTTTAAAATTAAGTGGATTTACGGGGACAGGCTTCGCCCAGCCAAAGCCAACCAGAAACATCAGAATAGTGCCGATTACATCAAGGTGAGCGATGGGATTCAGGGTTAACCGACCCTGCCTGAGCGCAGTATCATCTCCCAAATACTTGGCAACCAGGCCATGGCAATACTCATGAATCGTAAGTGCGAACAGAATAACAGGAGCCTGGATTATGATGAGTTTATAGTTGAAATCCATGTATGAGATCTCTATTTACTGTTTAAAATAACGATAAAAAGACAATCAAATTCAAGATCTGGGGTGATATTTTTTATGTATCTCTTTTAGCCTCTCTTTTGCGATATGTGTATAAATCTGTGTAGTCGAAATATCAGAATGTCCGAGCATGATCTGGATTGTTCTCAGGTCTGCCCCTCTCTCTAGAAGATGTGTAGCAAAAGAATGCCTTATAGTATGAGGGCTTATTTTTCTATTTATACCACACTTAATTGCATGGGCTTTCAGAATCTTCCAAAACCCCTGACGAGTCATTCCCTCACCGCGTCTGGTAACAAATAGGTAAGGTGAACTCCTCGATTTAAGAATATTTGGTCTCGATAGAGCCAGGTAATCCTTCAAGGCAGTTCTGGCTTTCTCACCCGTTGGCACTAACCTTTCCTTTGAACCCTTGCCGTATACAATCAGGTAACCCAGCTCAAAGTTTACACTATTGAGATCAAGGTTCACAAGTTCTGATGCCCTGATGCCGCAGGCGTACAATGTCTCCAGCATCGCTCTATTCCTTATGCCTTCATATGACGTGGGATCGGGTGAGGAGAGGATCCTTTCCACATCTTCTAATGATAGAAAGCCCGGAATGCTTCTCTTCATTTTGGGTGTTTTTATGTTAAGGCTGGGATCTTCAACTATGATCTTCTCGAGAAGCAGAAATTTAAAAAACTGCTTAAGAGAAACCAGATTGCGTGCAACTGATCTGATATTGATACCTTCATCCAGCAGAGTGGTAAGATATTCTAAAAGGTCGTTGTACTTAACACCCTCAATCCCGGATATATTCCTTTTCTCGAGGTAATCTATAAATTTTAGGACATCCCTTCCGTATGCTTCCAGTGTATTTTTTGAGAGCCCTTTTACTGCAGCCTGATAAGAGAGAAATGAATCTACAAGATTGTTCATCCTAAGATTTAGATCTGAAATTCTAAGTGCCCAATTCCCAAGAATGAAGGTAACTCTTTTGCTGAGGTGTAAGCTTATCGATCTTTACACCTAATGAATCAAGCTTCAATTCGGCAACGAACATATCCACATTAACAGGAACATTATACACCTTTTTCTCTAAGGTTTTGGAATTCTTAACCAGATGCTCGACACAGAGGGCTTGATTTGCGAAGCTCATATCCATAACACTCGGGGGATGTCCCTCTGCAGCGGCAAGGTTTATTAATCTTCCTTCGCCAAGGACATTTATCCTTTTACCGTTTTTGAGCGTATATTCAGCAACGTATTCTCTAAAATCTCTTTTCCCCTTCGATATACTCTTGAGCCCATCTAGATCCAGCTCGACATTGAAATGTCCTGAGTTGCATACAATTGCACCATCCTTCATTTTCAGGAAGTGCTCTTTCCTTATAACATTGATATTCCCCGTAACAGTACAGAATAAGTCACCTATCTTCGACGCTTCATCAATCGGCATTACCCTAAAACCATCCATCACGGCTTCGAGTGCATTTAGATTATTGACCTCCGTGACTATTACGTTTGCACCGAGTCCCCTGGCCCTCATCGCAAGCCCTTTGCCACACCATCCATATCCACAAACGACAAAGTTTGTTCCTGCGATTAGTTTATTTGTTGCCCTGATGATTCCATCCAGGGTGCTCTGTCCGGTCCCGTATCGATTGTCGAAGAGATGTTTCGTGTTTGCATCGTTGACCGCTACGATCGGATACCTCAAGACACCGTTTTCAGCCATGCTTCTTAAACGGATTACGCCGGTTGTTGTCTCTTCGGTTCCTCCTATTAGATTGTCAAGAAGATCAACCCTTTTCTTATGGAGGGTTGAGACCAGATCAGCGCCATCGTCCATCGTAATCTGCGGTCTGGTGTCCAATACATCGTTAATGTGATTGTAATAGGTCTTTGTGTTCTCGCCCTTTATGGCAAAGACTGATATCTTATGATCTTTCACAAGACACGCAGCAACGTCATCCTGCGTGCTCAGCGGATTTGAGGCGCAAAGAGCCACGTCGGCACCGCCTTCTTTTAAGGCTATCGCGAGGTTTCCTGTTTCAGTAGTTACATGCAGGCAGGCCCCGATCCTTATTCCCTTGAGGGGCTTTTGCTTTTTAAATCTACTCCTGATTTGGGCCAAAACAGGCATCTCGTTTGCAGCCCACTCGATTCTTAATTTGCCCGTTCTCGCCAATCTTATGTCCTTTATATCGTATTTCATGAATATTCTCCGATATGTTATAAAATTTTTAACACATTCTTGAGTTTTTTTGTGATGATTGGTACTTAGATAAGTTTTTTGGGAAATGATATGCCTTTAGCTTCACCAATCTATTTCAAATTTTTGATATGTTATTATTGAACTGCCTTTCTCAATAATTCTGTCTTATCGGTTGCCTCCCAGGTGAAATCCGGTTCTTCTCTTCCGAAATGCCCATATGCCGCTGTCTTTGTGTAGATCGGTCTAAGGAGTTTAAGTGTTTTTATTATTTCAGCGGGCCTCAGGTCAAAGATCTCTCTTATACCCTTTGAAATCTTCTCTTCAGGGACAACCCCTGTATCAAATGTATCGACCATTACCGACACCGGCTCGGCAATACCAATTGCGTAGGCGACTTGTACCTCACACCTCTTTGCCAGACCCGCCGCAATAACATTCTTGGCAATATAACGAACCATATAACTAGCGCTTCTGTCAACCTTTGAAGGATCCTTGCCGGAGAATGCACCGCCTCCATGCCTTGCCCACCCACCGTAGGTATCTATTATGATTTTTCGCCCGGTTAGTCCCGCGTCCCCTTTCGGGCCTCCTACCACAAACCTGCCTGTGGGATTTATAAAAATCTTAGTTTTTGATGATAATAGTTCTTCAGAGATTACCGGTTTTATAACATTCTCTACGATGCCTTCATGAATTGTCGAGTTGGATACCTCGGGTGAATGTTGAGATGACACAACAATTGCTTCAACGGATCTTGGTTTATTGTTCTCATACCTGACTGTTACCTGAGTCTTTCCGTCTGGTCTGAGAAAGGGTAGAGTGCCGTTCTTTCTCACCTCGCTCAGGCGTCTTGCGAGTTTGTGAGAATACATGATCGGAGTCGGCATGAGTTCAGCGGTCTCATCTATAGCATAGCCAAACATGAGTCCCTGGTCTCCCGCACCCTGTTCCCTATCCTCCGAAGGATTAACACCGAGGGCAATGTCTGGAGACTGTTTGCCCATTACCATCAGAATACCGCAATTCTCAGCATCGAATCCCATTGAGCCATTTACATATCCTATGTTTCTTATCGTTTGTCTCACGACCTCTGGAATGTCCACATTCGCAGTGGTTGTGCGTTCGCCCGCTACAACCACCAATCCTGTGGTTAAAAGGGTTTCACATGCTACTCTGCCGTTCGGATCCTGGGCAATAATTGCGTCGAGTACCGCGTCCGAAATCTGGTCAGCCATTTTGTCAGGATGCCCTTCTGTAACAGATTCAGAGGTGAATATGAAATCTTTTTGAGCCATACGAATTATCTCCTAGCCTAACAGCCTCCCGTAAAACGCAAAAAATATAATCCTTTAACTAATTAAGTCAAGGAATTACGGGATTTATTATCCTTATATTGAGTCAACTTAACTCAGGATCATACTGGCATTTATGGAAATAAATTTAAACAAAAATAATATATCGTATACGCTGAATGCAGATGGTATAATCGTATATTAGATTTCAAATTCAGTAATATCAGGTGTGAATTTAGCGAGCATTTTTTGATACCTAATCTTTCAGGCTATTTTCATTTATATTGAAAACTTTGAGGATATTTTCTCTGAGAAGCATTGTATAAAACGATATGGACAAAATAATTGCGCCTTCAATTCTCTCAGCTGACTTCGCTAGGTTAGGGGATGAGGTAAAAGCAATCAGTGACTGCGGCGTTGAGTGGATTCACGTTGATGTAATGGACGGTCATTTTGTGCCTAATATAAGCCTTGGGGTACCGGTAATCGAGGCGCTTAAGAGCATTCCATCTCCACCGATGGACATCCACCTGATGATTGATAATCCAGACGATTGCGTGGAATTATACGTCCGCGCCGGAGACCCATTTGTGAAGGTTATCACGGTACAATATGAGACCTGTAAATTATTACACAGCACAATATCTAAGATTAAATCGCATGGTGTCATGGCTGGTATCGCGTTGAACCCATTGACCCCTCTCACCACACTAGAGGAAATAATTCCTTTTGCAGATCTAATACTGATAATGACGGTTGAACCCGGTTTTGCAGGTCAAAGTTTTATAACGTCAATGATTCCTAAGGTGGAACGCCTGAGAAAACTTATAGACACTTTGGATCACAGGCCCTTGATCGAGGTGGATGGTGGAATAAACCTGGATAACGTAGGGGAAGTAGCAAAAGCCGGAGCCGACGTGTTTGTATCCGGGTCCGGCATTTTCAAAACCAATAGTTACGCCAAGACAATTCGAGAAATGCGAAGGAAGATCAAAAACTCAATTAAATAGAACATAAATCAATCTTTGTATTGCACTGGAGAGTTAGTAATATTATTATGACAATCCGGCCTACAATTAACGAGATTTTGAACACTAAAAAGGGAAGAGAGCTTTGAAAGGCAATAGTTTAAATGACTTTGTAAGAGATATTGAGAATTACTATCTGAATCTAAAAGGGGAGGGCATCATGCTCTCACCTAAAGAGTATGACCTGATCGTGAATTGGAGGTCGAGGTCAGTGCCCAAAGAGATAGTCATAAGGGGAATTAGAAGAGCCTTTGAGAAAGGTTTTAGCGATGATCACGATAGAAAACAGAATTTTCGAAGTCTAACTCAATGTGCAGTTTATGTCGAGGAATTGATCAGGGAATACAAATCCATCCAGCAAACTGATCTAAATGAGGCCAAGCATGGCAATGAGGATATGATTCAATTAACAGTGGAACGACTCAATAAAATAATATCATCTGAAAAAAGGGAATCTATAAGAAAACATTATATAAAATCAAGGAAGAGAATATTAGATCTTCTTAAGGAGGGTGAAGCTGACGTGTTTAATCGACTAATACAGATTGAGGCTGATTTTTATGAAGGTTTGTTCCAGAATATGTCCGGAATAGATAAGAAAAGATTAATCACACAGGCCGAGGCCCATTTGAGCACCAGAGAACGATTCATGACCGAACGGGCCCGCGGTGAAAGTCTTGTCTCATTTCGAAATGAGTTGCTGACAAAAGAGTTAAAATTAATAAACTTCAACAGAATCTATTAATAACGAACTATGGTTAGAAAGAAAAGCGTAATCGGATGTGAGATTTGTTATGGCGACGGGTACATTGTTGAAAAGAAGGGTCAATACGCTAACGCACGGGTGTGTAATTGTGTGCTACAATGCACTGATTGCAATTCATCAGGGTTGGTACTCACTAAAAATAAAGCTGGTTACATCCACACCAAGGCGTGTGAGACATGTGGAACGGTACGTCGGAATGTAAAACTCTATAACATGGCGGGGATACCGGCAAAATTTTCCCATGTGCTACAGGTGGACGCAGGTTTTGATCCATCGAATAACGAGTCTCAACAAAGGGCTCTAAAGTATGCGAAGGAAGAGTTCGTGAAGAAGTACCCTACAAAACTGGGTTTCCTACTCATGGGGGCATCGGGTCTAGGGAAAACGCATCTCACCATAGGAACAATATCCGAGCTCACCCTAAAATATGGTGTAAAGTGTATGTTTCAGGATTTCTTTGATCTTCTAACGGAACTGAAAAAGGCTTACTCACTTGGGACTCCGGAGATCGAGGTGCTCAACCCACTAATTGATACGGAGGTCCTGGCGATCGATGAATTAGGAAAGGGTAAGAGTAATGACTGGGAATTAAACATCCTGGATCAATTGATCTCAAAAAGATACAATGCTTCAAAGACTACACTCATAACGACTAATTTTATTTCAAGTGATTATACGAAGGATCACATGGTCGAGGATTATGAAATTCTTGACTTAAGGGTTGGCAAAAGGATAACATCCAGACTCCATGAAATGTGTGAATTCATTCACCTCAGAGGCATCGATAGAAGAAGGGTGCGTAGAAACGTTTAAAATTTCCAGTACTGTGAGTGTGTACTCTTTACATCTGCGATAATTGAATCTGCGCTCGTCTTTAGACCTGTTGCAGGGTAGCCCGTTTTCTTTTTCTCTATCAATTCCTCTACAACCTCCCTTGTCGAGAGCCAAAGACCCTCAAGACTGTATCCACCCTCGAGAATGAAAATAATGTTCCCACCGCTATACGTCTCTGCTGCCTCCTTTAGAAACCTTGTCATCTGCGCGAATCCCTTTGGTGTTATTTTCATACCGCCTAGCGGATCTTCGAAATAGGCATCAAAACCCGCTGAGACCAGGATAAACTCCGGACGAAATTGCTCTATCACGGGGCCGAGAATCTCAAAGAAGATTTTTGTATATTCAGTATCCCCCATGCCCCCAGGAAGTGGTACATTAATGTTGTAGCCGGCACCATCGCCCATGCCAACTTCTTTTAAGGAGCCAGTGCCAGGATAATGAGGATACTGATGGGTCGAGAAGTATAGAACCTCTCGAGAGCCATAAAACATATTCTGAGTCCCATTTCCGTGATGGAGATCCCAATCTACAATTAAGACTCTTTTAAAATTCCGTGATTTAATAATATAGGCTGCGCCTATTGCAACGTTATTAAAGAGACAGAATCCCATTGCCATATTTCTTTCAGCATGATGTCCCGGAGGACGCACCAAAGGAAATGCCATATCGATTTTCCGGTTGAGTATGTCATCAATAGCGGATAACATACCTCCTGCTGCGCGAACCGCTGCAGCAAAGGATACCGGGCAGGTGGATGTGTCGGCGTCTAGAAATACCCTAGGCTTCCCACTTGTAGATTTTATTATATCAAAGTATTTTGGATCGTGAACTAGACATATCTCTTCCTTGGTTGCATCCCTGGGCTGCAATACTTCCAGCTCTTCGGTTAGCTTAGTTTCCTGAAGCATATCCCAAATGGCCAAAAGACGGTCTTGGGACTCTGGGTGCCCCATGCCATTGTCATGTTGAAAATAAAGATTATCAAGAAAGATCCCTAGCTTTTTAATCTACGACCTCCTACAGGAAAATAGAGACTAAGAAGATTTGGATCCGATGTAAGTCTCCATATTTTATACTAACTTTCGTTTTTTTCTAATGCTTTTAGAATCTTCCATTATTAATTTCTTTATGGCGCCAATTAGATAAAGAGAGCCAGTGATGCAGGCCGGGGTTGAATTATGTTTTTGAAGCTCGATGAAAGCCGCTTTGGAATCATTCATGACTCTTACGTTATTAACATAACTCCGTGCGATATTTGCAAGATCTTCTGAGGGCATATGTCTTTCTGATGGAACATCTGTGATTATCATACCTTCGGTGATGGGGGATAATTCTCTCAAATAATTTTCATGATCCTTGTCGGCAAGCATTCCTAATAAGAATAGAAATTTCTTCTCTGGGTAGGCATGCTTAAGTGAGCTTCTTAATGCATATGCAGCAGAAGGATTATGTGCACCATCCAGAATCAAAGGGGGATTTGATCTCAGCGTTTCCATCCTGCCTTCCCAATTAGCTGTTGAAAGTCCTATCCTTAAACTTTTCTCATCTATGTCTATTCCATAACGTTCATACAGGATCTCTATTGTGGCAATTGCCAATGTCGCATTATTAATCTGATATAAGCCGGGAAGCGCAAGTTGAAGGTTTATTAAATTGAATGAATGACCTTTATAGTTAAAGTAAGCCAAGTTTTCTGATTCTGAGGAGAAATCCCTTCCCATATAGAACACTCTGGCAGATTCTTTCTCTGCCGTAGTACTTATAACATTCAGCGCCGATCCATCTGTGCCAGTGACAACCGGGACTCCATATTTAATCACTCCCGCCTTTTCGTAGGCAATCTTGTCGATATTGTTTCCGAGATACTCAGTATGATCCAAATAAATGTTCGTTATCACAGAAACGATTGGGTTTGCTATGTTAGTGGCGTCAAACCTCCCACCCATACCTACCTCAAGCACTGCGTAATCCACCTGTTTTTCATGAAAAAATACAAATGCAACAGCCGTTAATACCTCAAAATAAGTTGGTTGCTCGGTTAAGATCTTTGAAGCCTTTCCTTTAATCGTCATGATCAGTCGGTTCAGATCACTAAGGGATATCTCCTCGTCATTTACTTTTATTCTCTCTGAAATTCGGACGAGATGAGGTGATGTGTAGAGACCAACCGTGAATCTAGCAGCGCGTAGTATGGATGCGATGACCGCTGCTACGGAACCTTTGCCATTTGTTCCGGCAATTATTATACAGGTT
This sequence comes from Thermodesulfobacteriota bacterium, assembly GCA_036397855.1. Classification (NCBI taxonomy): domain Bacteria; kingdom Pseudomonadati; phylum Thermodesulfobacteriota; species Thermodesulfobacteriota bacterium. The sequence goes on from DASWID010000136.1 coordinate 15,500, forward strand.
AATTTCTTATGTGGATTATCAAAGGCTTCGAGGATTTTTGAAATCCTATCAAGACCCAGATTTATCCTGTGTGCGCCAAGAGAATTGAGATAGTTAATTGCGTTACGCATTTTTCAGTGTCTGGCTCTTATGAATTTTGGGTTATCCATTAATTAACCGGGCGGCCAGGTCATCCTCCGTCCCCCCAACATATGTATATGAAGATGCCATACGGACTGCCCGCTCTCTATACCACAATTTATAACCAGTCTGTATCCCTTTTTACTTATACCCTGTTGCTGTGCCACCTTATTTACCACATCGAATAGATGTCCGATAATCGGTAAGTCAGCATCTTTAATCTCGGCTAAGGAGCGCATATGCTTCTTCGGGATTACCAGAATGTGGACCGGCGCTTGCTTATTTATATCAGTAAATGCCATAGAGTCAGGATCTTCATAAACTATGTCGCAGTCCGCTTCCTTTTTTACTATATTACAAAATATGCAATCATCCATTCTTGCTCTCCTCGTCAGTTAAAAATTTGGTTGGGTATATGATAGCTAGAATTATAAATTGTAACAGGAAACTTGACCATGTAGTGGTAATTATTGCCAAATGGTATTTTTTAGTTGATAATATCAAATAATCTTGTACAATTGATACTTATTATCAAAAAACATAAATAAGGAACCGAAATTGATTCCAAAGATTAGACCAAAGGCCGAACGGAAAAAGTACCTGGAGGAATACATCGCGAAGAAGCGCCTTAAATCCACGACTCAAAGAGACGTTATATTTGATAAATTTTTCAATTATCTCGGTAAGCATGTAACGGTTGATGAGCTTTACGAGAGTGTCAAGAAACATTATCCCAGGATTGGCTATGCTACGATTTACCGAACACTAAAGCTCTTTAAAGAATGCGGTCTCGCTTTCGAAAGGAATTTTGGAGATGGTAGAGCCAAGTATGAACCGGTAAAATTTGAAGGAGAACATCACGATCATCTCATATGTATTGGATGCGGGAAAATTATAGAGTTTGCCAATAACCAAATCGAATCCTGCTCGCACCAGGTGGCAAGAATGAACAATTTTAATGTAATGAATCATAAGCTAGAGCTCTATGGTTACTGCTCATCTTGCCCTGAACAAAAGGAAAGTGCTTCTGGTTTTTAATGACGCGGAAAACCAGGATAATCCGTACTAGATCAATTAGTATAGAATTTACAGAAATTGAATTTCTTAGCGGCAAAGGGCGACCATATCCCTTACAGCCTTTTCAATTCCTACAATAACTGCATTAGCAATAATACTGTGGCCTATATTTAATTCTTCGATTCCCTTCAGAGTGGATACTTTCCGTACGTTTGTATAGTTAAGACCGTGCCCGGCGGCGACTCTCAGCCCAAGCTTCTCCGAATACTCGATTGCTTCTTGGATCTTGCTGAGCTCATTCTCTTCGTCTTTTTCGTTTGTAGCATTGGCGTAAATTCCCGTATGTATCTCTACCATGTCTGCGCCAGCTTTCCTAACCAGTTCAATTTGTTTAGGGTTAGGATCGATGAAAACGCTAACAAATATCCCAGCTTTTTTGATCTCATTTACAACATGGGCGACCGTCTCAGGGCTTTTTAAAACATCGAGTCCACCTTCAGTCGTTATTTCTTGTCTCTTCTCGGGAACGAGCGTGACCATATCTGGCCTCACATCCAAAGCTATATCTATCATCTCACGGGTCGGTGCCATTTCCAGGTTGAGTTTTGTCTTGACGGTTTTTCTAAGAATTAAGAGGTCCCTGTCTTGAATATGCCTCCTATCTTCTCGGAGATGGACTACTATGCCTTCCGCTCCGGCCAATTCAGCTACGTAGGCTGCTAGGACCGGATCCGGCTCTTTTGATTTCCTTGCCTCCCTTAATGTAGCGATATGGTCTATATTCACATTCAGTCTTGGCATGGTTACCTTTCACCTATATGCCGATCTATTTCATTGGCGACTTCTTCGGCGATTTCCTTTACTATAATATCGTCTTCCCCCTCTACCATAATTCTTGCCAAGGGCTCGGTACCAGAATATCTCAAGTTTATTCTTATTTTTCCGTTGAATTCCTTTTCTTTTGACGAGATTAATTTGGTAACCATGGGTATTTCGCTAAAGGGTCTTTTCTCTTTAACCCTGACGTTTATCAGTAATTGAGGAAAGAGATCAATTATTTTCGTAAGCTCAGAGAGATTTCTGCCTTTACTCTTCATGATTGATAAAATTTGAAGGGCAGCTAAAGTCCCGTCTCCTGTAGTTCCGTGATTTAAGAAGATTAGGTGTCCTGATTTCTCGCCTCCAAAATCGCATCCCATTCTCCTCATCTCCTCGACTACATATCTGTCGCCGACCTGTGTCCTAACCAGATGACATCCCCTATTTTTTAAGAATATCTCAAGAGCCATATTGCTCATAATAGTTGCAACCACCGTGTTTTTTGACAGTGAACTAGTTGAAATCATTTCATCTGCAAGAACTGCTATGATTTTGTCACCATCGACTACATTGCCAGTCTCATCACAAAAAACCACTCTGTCTGCATCTCCATCCAGGGCGATCCCTATATCAGCACCCGTTTCTAAAACCCTTTGTTTTAGTAATTCGGGATTTAAGCTTCCACAGTTTGTGTTTATATTTCTGCCGTCCGGACTAATACCTACGGTTGTTAGCTCTGCACCTAGTTCCTGAAATACTAAGGGAGAAACCCTATAAGACGCTCCGTTTGCACAATCGAGAACCATCTTTATCCCATCAAGTGTTAAATCTTTAGGAAACGTATTCTTAACAAATACCACATACCTTCCAGGCGCGTCATCAACCCTGAAAGATTTTCCAATCTCTGTTCCCCTGACCCTCAGATTGTCGATCCTGTCGGTTGAAATTAATTCCTCTATTTCCAATTCCTTCTCATCCTGGAGTTTAAAACCAAATTTATCAAACAACTTAATTCCGTTGTCCTCAAAGGGGTTATGGGAGGCGGATATCACTACGCCAGCATCGGCTCGCATATTTGTTGTAAGAAATGCTACCGCAGGGGTAGGGAGGGGGCCAACAAGCAAAACGTCTGCTCCCATTGATGCAATTCCAGCAGATATAGCCTGTTCAAAAATGTACCCTGATAGCCTTGTGTCTTTTCCAATTACGATTTTCAGTCTCTTATCATCTGATTTTTCATCCATCAGGACACTTACAAGAGCCTTTCCAAGTCTCAGGCTTATCTCCGGAGTCATAGGGTGCAGATTTGCTATCCCTCTTATCCCATCTGTGCCAAAGAGACGCTCTCTTTTATGGTTCAAATCTATTCTCCAGCTAGTTTAATTTTATTTTAAGAGTCTTGGGTTCCTGTTTCTTTAGCTTTATGCTACCGGTAAAAGGATAAGAAACACTTACATTTAATCTCTGTAATTTTTTAACAGATTCTTTAAGCTTACCAACATCCACATACACCTCAATATCATTGCTATTCAGGTTCTTTATAAGGCTATAAGGCCCTTCGAATGCAACCTCGGCCTTTAACAATCCTCTAGGTTCAAAATTTAGATTCTCAAAGTTTACAAATTTTATATCTAGGTCTTTGAACGCTTTTTCCAGCGTCTTTTCCTCTATATTTATAGTAACGCGAGTCGTTTTATCACCAACCAGTTTTACCAAACGATTAGGGGATCTCAGAGGTACTTCGATTGTGAACTTCGACGTTTCTCTAATCGTTGATATGGTATCCGTTGGGATAAACTTCATGTCTGAGACAATTGATTTAGGACCACTGACTGTTGCTGTAGAGGGTACAGCTTCAGGCTTTCCTATAATCTCATATCCAGTTTCTGGAGGACCTACTATAGGTTCGACTGCGATATCCTTACGGATTAACTCATCCACATCAACTGTTACTTCAGCGGGGCTGATTCCAATTACTTGTACTCCTCGAGGTGGCCTTATCTGCTCTGTCCGGATGTTAAACTTGGATACACCCTCTGAGACATGAGCGAGGTCGATTGTAAGGATTAAACTTTGGGGTGAGAGGGATGATAGTTGGCTTCGTGGGCCCCTAACAACAAGATTTAGTTCTTCCGGAGGTTCATTGGTAATTACTAGACCCGAAGGCAAGTTTGCGTAATTGACGTCTATTGTAATATTTTTCTCAACACTTGACTCCAGCGAGACCACAAGCCAAATAAATATTGCAATGGCAATCGCGAAAATCTTTTTGCCTATATTCTTAACAAAAATATTTCTAAATGCATTACGTATGCTGTTAAACACTTGTCCTTTCTACTTGCTTCTTCCTTAGTATGCGGTTTATAAGACCTTTTCCTTCTGTGTTTTGCTTTTTTAAATCCAATAGGTCGTTAAGGCGGTTGGTAAGAGAAGTTGCATCAAGCCCCCTAATTAATTCGCCTTGATGAGCAAGGGATATAATGCCGGTTTCCTCAGAGACAACAACAACTATGGCATCTGTTTCCCTGGATAGTCCAATTGCGGCTCTATGCCTAGTACCCAGTTCTCTCTCAAGTTCCGGATCGGTTTCGAGGGGGAAAAAGGATCCGGCGGATAAAATTTTGTTATTTCCTATTATTATTCCACCGTCATGCAGTGGAGATGAAGGATTGAATATACTTATTATGAGTTCCGCGGATACCCAAGCATCAATCTTCATTCCAATTTCAACAAAATCAGCAAGACTGTTATTTTTCTCCAGTGCTATAATAGCGCCGATCTGCCGACTGGATAAAAAGCTCGTGGCCTTCACGAGGTCGTCAACAATATGTCTTTCTGATTTTCCTGGAGATATATTTATGAGAAAAGGATTTTTCCCAAGTGCCGCGAGGGCTTTTCTAATATCCTGTTGAAATAGTATGACAACAATTAAGATTATGGAGCCAAGGAAATGCCCTAAGATCCAGCCGAGCGTGAAGAATTCCCATCGTTGTGAGAAGAGGTATAAAAGGAAAAGCGCGCCGAGACCTACAAGCATCTGTACTGCACGGGTTCCCTCGATCAGGGTCAGAATATAATATATGATCAAGGCAACTATAATTATGTCTAGGCTGTCCCATAAGATTCTAAAATTCGATATAGCATCAGACACAGTTTAAACCCTCAAATTTGATGAATTTACCTTCACGCTAAAAGGATTTACTCATTCTGCATTTATAATTGCATCCACTACCTTAGCAACTCGATTCATATGCCGCACATCGTGTACCCTGATAATCGAGGCACCATTCATTATCCCTATTGCCACAGTAGCGGAAGTACCTTCTAATCTGTCGTCTAAGTTATTAGAGCCAATTATTTTACCGATAAATGATTTTCTTGAAGTGCCGATCAACACTGGCTTTCTAAGAACAAGTAATTGATTTAGGTACTTCAGAAGTTTGAGATTTTGTTCAGTGGTTTTTCCAAAGCCAATGCCGGGATCTACGATTATACTGTATGGTGACACCCCAGCGCTCTCTGCGAATTCCACGGAATCGCTAAGTGATTTAATTATATCGTGAATAATCGATTCATAATGGGTCATATTCTGCATGTCTATTGGATGAGAAGAGGTATGCATGATAACAAGTCCTGCCTCGTTAGCCGCCACTGTATTTGCAATCCCTGGATCAAATGTAAGTCCACTAATATCGTTTACTATAGACGCGCCTTCTTCTAAAGCCTCTTTGGCTACCTTTGACTTGGTTGTATCTATTGACACTGGAACATTGAAGCGCTTTACAGCCGCTTTGATTACAGGTATGACTCGCTCAAGTTCTACTCTTTCAGAAACACCGTATGAGCCAGGCCTCGTTGATTCTCCCCCAATATCTATGATATCCGCCCCATCTTTAATCATTCTATCTATATGGCTTAGGGCTTTGTCTATTTCAAGATACCTTCCACCGTCAAAGAATGAATCGGGTGTTACATTAAGAACGCCCATGATAAGCGTTTTGGAGCTAAGATCGAAACTAAAACCTCTGAGTCTTAGATCATTGGACTCGATTTCGCGACAAACCAATTGTTCTTTTTCTGTAGAGATAACCTTGTCAACTTGAGATATGCTTTCTTGCATAAAAAATGCTTGCTTGCTTTTTACTTACAGATTTTTAGGCAATCGCAATCCAAAGGTCAGCAAATTTTGGATTAGATAATAACTTGCAGTTGGGTAGCTCTTTGAGAGCAATTATGTGCTGGAATCATCGATCTTTGTTCTCAACGCTACTGTACTCTGTTGACTAAGCCCGCTCTCCCAAGAGGGATAGTTCTTCCTATTTTGCTTCACGAGCTCGTCGAGTTCTTTGCCATCTACTACCTCTTTGTCAAGCAAGACTTCGGCAAGTTTGTGGAGTAAGTCTATATTTTCCTCTAGGAGAGTCTTTGCCTTCCTATAGCTTTCATTTACAATCCTTTTTATTTCGTTATCGATTTCGAGGGCAGTCGCTTCACTGTAATCTTTACTTCGAGCAATCTCTTTCCCCAGGAATATCAGTTCCTCCCTCTTGCCAAATGTAACTGGACCAACCGTCTCGCTCATACCCCATTCGCAAACCATCTTTCTCGCTATCTCAGATGCCCTTTCGAGATCATTCCCTGCACCGCTGGTTCTTTCTGCAAACACAATTTCTTCAGCTGCCCTTCCACCAAGAAGTACCATAATTGTCTTGTTTAGATACTCTCTTGCGAGCGTGTACTTATCCTCTATAGGGAGCTGCTGTGTTACCCCGAGAGCCAAGCCTCGAGGAATTATAGTCACCTTATGAATTGGATCGGTTCCGGGAGTTAGCTTGGCAACAAGAGCATGACCGCCTTCATGATAGGCTGTAATTCTTTTTTCATTATCGCTGATTATCAGACTCTTTCTCTCGACTCCCATGATAACCTTGTCCTTCGAATATTCAAAATCTTCCATGCATATTTTTGTCCTGCCAACACGAGCCGCATGCAAAGCTGCCTCATTAACTAGGTTCTCCAGGTCAGCACCTGTAAATCCGGGAGTCGAACGCGCTATTAATTGAAGGCTGACATTATCCTCAACTGGCGTGTTAGTAGTGTGCACTTTAAGTATCTCTTCTCTACCCCTGACATCAGGTCTCGGGACGACTACCTGCCTGTCAAACCTGCCGGGTCTAAGAAGCGCCGGATCTAAGACGTCAGGCCTATTTGTAGCAGCAATTACGATAATCCCTTCGTTAGGTTCAAATCCATCCATCTCAACAAGAAGCTGGTTAAGGGTCTGTTCTCTTTCGTCGTGTCCCCCGCCGAGTCCGGCTCCCCTGTGTCGTCCCACAGCATCTAGCTCATCTACAAATATTATGCACGGAGAGTGGCGTTTTGCCTGGCCGAAAAGGTCTCGGACCCTGGATGCGCCAACACCCACAAACATCTCCACAAAATCGCTTCCACTAATTATGAAAAAAGGAACCCCTGCCTCTCCGGCTATCGCCTTCGCCAGGAGTGTTTTTCCTGTTCCCGGAGGCCCTACGAGTAAAACCCCTTTTGGAATACGTCCTCCTAGTCGGGTGAATTTCTTTGGATTCTTAAGAAACTCTACAATTTCTTGAACCTCTTCTTTTGCCTCTTCTATGCCTGCAACATCTTTAAACGTGATCTTATTCTGGTTTTCTGATAGCATGCGTGCACGGTTTTTCCCAAAGGACATGGCCTTAGTACCGCCGGCCTGCAATTGCCTCATAAAGAAAACCATTATTACGATGAGAAGTATGAGTGGAGCCCAGTTCAACAAGAGGTGTGTTAAGGATCCTTCCTGTTGTTCGGCGAATTTAAACGTAACACCCTTTTCACCAAGCTTCTTTATAAGTTCGTCACTCGCTGGTCCTACCGTTTTGAATCCTTGGGATAGCTGATCTCTATCATTGGATAAAAAAGTACCCTTAATCTCTTCCCCCTTAACTTCAATATCTTTGATTTCGCCTCGGTCCAGGCTCGAAAGGAACTCACTATATGGTATCTCCAAATAATTGTTCCTCGGGGTATGGATCAATTGGTAGAGCGCAATAATTGCCACGAATATTACTAACCATAGAATTAAATTTTTGAACAATTGGCTACTCACAATTACCTCAATTTATTTGGAAATAGACACTAAAATGATAGCATAAGTAAAATTGGTTTTCAATATTAGTTGTTAACATTAATTTACATGATGGAGTAGGGTTTCTGACAGTTCATTCTTTAACTATTACCGATTAAAAACACCTGTACTCAAGTATCTTTCCCCAGTATCACAAAACACAGTTAAGACCTGCTTACCGGGTCCAAGCCTCTCGGCAATCCTGGCAGCAGCGAGTCCATTAGCCCCTGCGGATATTCCTACAAGGAGTCCCTCTTTTCTCGCTATAAGCCTTGTAAACTTCTTTGCCTCCTCTCCCGTTATAGTAATGATCTCATCGTAGATACTCGTATTCAAGATTTCTGGAATAAAACCCGCACCAATTCCTTGAATCTCGTGAACACTTGCTTTTTTCCCCGATAGAACAGCACATTCTGCAGGTTCAACAGCTACGATGAGAATATTAGGAAATTTTTCCTTGAGGACCGCACCTGTCCCGGTGATAGTTCCACCGGTTCCAACGCCGGCAACAAATGCGTGGATCTCGCCCGGAAACTGCTCAAGTATTTCGGGTGCTGTAGTCTTCCTGTGTGTCTCAGGATTTTCTGGGTTTTTAAATTGCTGCGGCATGAATGCATCGGAATTATTGCAAACTATCTCTTCGGCTTTTCTTACCGCTCCTTCCATCTGTTCCTCAGCGGGGGTAAGGATCAGTTCTGCCCCATATGCAGCTAAAAGCAATCTTCTTTCAATACTCATGTCATCGGGCATCGTGAGTATTAACCTATAGCCTTTTACTGCACAAACAAGGGCAAGCCCAATACCGGTGTTACCACTTGTAGGTTCTACCACGATTGTCTTTGAAGGATGTATTTTCTTTTCCCTTTCTGCGGCCTCAATCATGCCTAAACAGATCCGTTCTTTAACACTTCCTGCGGGGTTCATGTTTTCAAGTTTGGCCCAAACTGTTGCTGAGGACTTGGGAATAAGTCTATTGAGCTTTATGATATAGGTGTCTCCAATTAGATCTAAAATATTATCGACTGGGGGTCTTATCACCGCTTTCTCCGGGTCTTATTATCCATACCTATTATTGATGACTTATATGGATCGAGCGCTTCGCATCAGAAATATTTCAAAAAATAATTTTCAGGAATAATAGAAAATGAAGTATCTAAAGATCCTGCTAATCCATACTTATTAAATTTGCCAATAATGATTCTATCAACTGTGTATTGTGCCGAGAAAAACGCGCTCTTTATTTTTAAGGAACAATAGAAAAATGTAAGCGTAGCCTAATGAATAATCAATGACAGAATTTCGTAAAAGGCGTCTTTATCTTTATTGTTGAGTGATTTGAGGATAGTCTTAATATCTACCCACGGAACATCGGGTTTTCTAATCTCATTCTTAAGCTTTAACAAAATGCCCTTTAACTCCTGGTCTTTAATGTCTCGGATAAACTCATCAAGTGATCTATTTCCTTGATTTTTTCGATTTTCCATTGTTTAATATACTGGTAAATAAGGAGAAATACATATTTTAAAACTAATTAATACACTTAACGTTGTCAAATAAACATGGGTGTAATCATTATTGATGAAAAAGAAGCAATTGAAGCACCGTCGTAATAAACCAAGAATAAAACTTTTTTTTCTCCTTTTTTTTGTTTTTGTAATATTACCCCTTTTATCTCTTTATATCGTATACTGGTATTATATATACGATCTCCCAGATCTAACGAAAATCACAGGTTACGAACCCCCCTTAATAAACGAAATTTACTCATCTGACGGTAAGCTAATCGCGGAGTTCGCGATTCAAAAAAGAAAACTCATTCCATATGAAGAAATTCCTCAACACGTGAAAAATGCCTTTTTAGCTATAGAGGATAAGCGTTTCTTTCATCATAGGGGTGTTGATGTTATGAGAATTATAGCTGCCCTTATAACAAACATAAAGGAAGGTGAAATTGTACAAGGAGCTAGCACCATAACTCAGCAGGTAACAAAAAATCTGGTTCTCTCACCTGAGAAAAGCATTTCTCGAAAAATCAAAGAGGCTATTCTCGCATACAGGATGGAAAATAACCTTTCTAAAGAGGAGATATTCTATATTTATCTCAATCATATCTATCTAGCAGATGGGACATATGGGATTGAAGCTGCGAGCAATAACTATTTCGGGAAATCATCGATGGAAATAAATATTGCAGAGGCTGCTTTTCTTGCTGGTCTACCGAAGAGACCAGAGTACTACTCGCCCCGTAAACATTTTGATAGAGCCATTAACAGGCAGAGGTTGGTGTTAAAGATCATGGAGGAAGATAACTTTATAAGCAAAAAACAAAGACGGGAAGCCGAGGCGTATAAAATTAATATTATCCCAAAGGGCAACATGGTTATTGATGTTGCACCTTATTTTGTAGAGCTTGTAAGACAGCATGTTGAGAACATGGTAGGTGCAAAAGCATTTCGTAAAGGTGGCTACAAGATATTTACTACGCTCGATACTGATCAAAGTCTAGGAGCTCAGTGGGCATTGAGAAGGGGCATACTCGATCTTGAATCTAGAAGGGGGCATAACCTGGTTATCAAGAATTTGAATAACGAGGATAGCATAAATAAGTTCAGAGAATCACAAAAGATAGATAACATGTTAGAAGGCAATACCTACGAAGCTGTATTAATCGGTCAAGATAATGTCGACAAATTAGAAACCGTATACAAAGCAAAAGTCGGTATAGGAAATAAAACGGGAATGCTCAACTATGCGGTTAGCTCGCCATTAGGAAGCCCCGTAAAGGGTTTGAAATCTGATTTATCTGAAAACTTTGCCCCTATAAACGGATATCACGGGGTTAGCTTGACCCCTTCCAAACTAAAAGTCGGAGATGTCATAAGAGTAAAGGTTAATGGCAGCAATGACGGGGTCTATCGGGTTTCATTGGACGCTACGCCTAAGGTTCAAGGAGCCTTAATGGCCATGGATGTCTCTGGAAATGTAACGGCGCTGGCGGGCGGTTACGATTTTTTAAATTCACAATTTAATAGGGTTACGCAAGCACTAAGGCAGCCAGGATCTGCATTTAAACCGTTTGTTTATGCTGCAGCGATTGCCAAGGGTTACACCGAAACATCGGTAGTATATGATATGCCTGTTGCAATCAAAGACTGGGCGCCCAAAAACTATGACGGAGAGTATTTGGGACCGATGATTCTAAGGAATGCCCTTGCTAAATCAAGAAATATGGCAACTGTGAGGATACTTTTAGATATAAGTCCCAGACGAGTTGTTGAATATGCAAAGAGGTTTGGATTCGAATCCCATCTATATCCTTATCCCTCTCTCGCACTCGGTGGATCCGATGTAACTCTATTAGAATTAGTAAAGGCTTATAATGTGTTTGCATCTGGCGGTAAGCTTGTAGAGCCTAGATTTATACTTCGTATATACGATCGGAACGAAAGGATGATAGAGGATAATGTTTCGGGCAAGTTAGTGTCTAATGATGAGATTCAAAGGGAGGATAGAGAAAAAAAACGCATAAAGATTTTAGAGAAGATTGCTAAGAGCATAGGCAGTACTTTTAGGAGCGGGAGTGATGACGAAGAAGAGAATTACCTTAGGGAGGAAGATATTAGCCATAAAGACTTCAACAAAGATGAAGGGTTGTCATATTTATCACCTCAAGATTTTCTCGAAGGATTAAGGTCAAAATCAGTTAGCTTGTCAGCTACAGGTTTCGGAAAGCAGGTCATAAGTCCCGAGACAGCATTTATCGTTACTGATTTACTCGAAGCAGTTATTAACGAAGGGACCGGACGGAGGGCGAGTAGTCTCAGGTCTATCGCGCCAGTTGCCGGGAAGACAGGAACTACAAATGAATTCACAGATGCATGGTTTATCGGGTTTAGTCCTCATACCACTACTGGCGTCTGGGTAGGTAAAGATAATCACACGTCATTAGGAAAGGGTGAATCCGGTTCCAGGGCTGCTCTGCCCATATGGATGGATTTTATGCAGACAGTCCTGAAAGAATCTCCTGGTGGTGAATTTGAGGTGCCGCGCGGGATACGATTTGCCTATACGCCTTATGGTAGTATTCCATACACTTCGGATTCATCAATTCGTGAGACGGTTACTGATATCCGAGATTCAAACAAAAACTACATGGAAAGCAGCTATGATGGGAATACAAGTAAAGCCAAAAAAACGAGTGAAGACGAGGTTGATATTGATTTCTTATTTCGTCATTAATCCAGGCTTATAAGCTGTTTTATGGAGCTAAACTTCTTTTCTCCTATTCCATCTATCTTCTCCAACTCATAAAGATTCTTAAAATTACGATTGAATTTTCTATACTCGATAATTTTTTGAGCTAATTTCGTACCTATTCCTGGTAGATTTTCGAGGTCCTCGAAAGTTGCGGAATTGATTCCGATAGGAACTCCGAGGACTAGGCTCTTTCTACCGTTCATTCTAGAGAATATTACCTTATTTTCCGCAGTGATAATCAACTTATCACCATTCTTTGGGAGCCTATGGAGTCGATACGATTCGACAAATCTATTGGCTTCATAATCGCCATTTAATTCAACAATATATGGGGACTGATTTTCTTTTGCTATTTCAAGATAAACAGGTTTGGAAATCGGGGTTTTTTCTTTAGGAGAACTGATTTTTTGAATGTAGGTATTCAGTGAATAAAAGACCGTTATGAACAAAGACAGCAGTAAAATTGATCTGTTGTATGATTTTGCGAAATCATAATTGTCGTTCATCCTAAATCAAGCTATGGATCTAATATATTCCTTTCACAGCTCCTCCGTCTACCTGTATAGTCGTTCCGGTTATATAACTTGCCCTTTCCGATGAAAGGAATACAACAAGGTCAGCTAATTCTTTCGGCTTACCAATTCTTCCTATCGGTATGTCTTTTTCCATGGACGATAACACTTCTTCAACGCTCATATTGGCATTCTTGGCTCTGGTTTCGGCCAGGTGGATTATCCTGTCGGTAAGTATTCTGCCAGGGCAAACATTGTTGAATAAGATATTATCCTTAGCATATTCATTGGATAATGTTTTGGTGAGGCCTATTACTCCAGCCCTTGAAGTATTCGAGAGGATTAGCCCTTCGATGGGCTGCTTAACGGCTACTGAAGTAATGTTTACAATCCTTCCCCATTTTTGTTTTCTCATGTGTGGAATTGATTCTTTCATGAAGCTTATAGTGCTCAATAGGTTAAGTCCTAAGGCTCGCTTCCAATCCTCAAGAGAGAAATCGGCAAAATATCCCAAGGGAGGTCCCCCTGCATTGTTTATCAGAATGTGAAGCTTGGAGTACTTATGCAACGTTTCGGAAACCACGCGTTTAATGTCATCAGCATTTGAGACGTCGGCTTGGATTGGTAAAACACCTACGCCGGCTTTGGACCTTATTTCTTCGGCAGTGTCTTCTAATGCCTCTATGCCCCTTGCACAGATGGTTAAATTCACCCCTTCCTCAGCAAGTCCCAATGCAACGCCTTTACCCAAGCCTTTACTGGATGCTGCTACTATTGCGACCTTATTTTTTATTCCAAGATCCATTTTCCGATTTTTCCCCCTTTGCTTATATTAAAGTATAAGTCGAAAATGCAAAAAAAGGATATCAGGAAAAAATATATCAAGAATACATTAAAACATTCAGACTACTTCGATAAATCCGATTTAAAGAAGTTCGTGTAATGGAATTCTTTTGAAATGAATTTGAAATGAAATAGAAGACCTGGGCTGTCTTAAAGATACTATTCAGACCTTTGTATACCGTTTTTTTCGATAACCCTTCTGGATGATCCGGCAGGTTTTGGCTCGACAGCCGTTTTCTTATCGCCATCCCCGCTCGGTTTAGTCCCCTTCGTGCTGTCGGAAATTGCCGGATTATCCTGGGCTTCGGCCCTGGGGGGGATTCCAACATTCTTTGCATAATCGGTTGAATACCAGCCATTGCCCTTTAAATGAAAGGAAGAGAGAGATACTATTCTTTGTAGTTTTCCCTTACAAATCTTGCATCTTTTAAGTGGCTTGTCATTAAAGCCCTGGAGTGCTTCGGTTATCTCGCCACATTTAGTGCACTCATATTCATATATCGGCATGTTAAGAACCTCTGATTTTGATCTTGTGGATTCTAAAATAGTTTTAATATAATGGATAAACCTTATTTTTCAAGCTCTCAGATTAATTGATTTGAAAATAAATTAGAAGAACCTATCGTATTATGGCCAATGTATTTAGAAGGGTAGGGCAGAATATTGGAGAATATTATTCTGCCTCTATCCATGCAATTACCTTTTTTTAATATTGCATAAAGGATATTGCTCACACGTCTAGTTATTGTTGCTTCTTGAGGATTTCGTGCTTCATTGCCTCGATCAGGGGATCGGTATCGCCCTTTTTTATTCCTAAGGTAATGAGTTTTAGATCATGCTTATTCAAAAGCGCATGTTGTGTCAATGGTCTTATGAGGAGCTCTTCCCCATATGGGTCCGCAAATAGTCCACCATGGAGCCCAATTAAAGCGTTTTTTAATCCCAGTTTGCTGTGCACGGCATGAATATGATCAGCAAAATTATCAACTATATCCTTAACGAAATGAATTGCTAATCTGTCACCTTCGTGAGCGGCTTTAAGTACAACTTTAGAAAGACCTGCTATCTGGCTGTTAACATTGCTTTTTGTACCTGATGGCGGATAGATTAGCGGAATTATCTGGCCAAGATTCGTAACATTAAAATGATCCCTTATTCTGTGATATAGAACAGTAGGTATTTGTCCTCTCCCATCTTCTATCTTGAGCGCAGCATCAATCGCCCTCATTCCCAATTGGTACCCCCCTGGTTCTGAGTATGTCCGAAATCCATAACCGCCCGCCCGGACATATATCTCTTTCCCGTCCTCTGATGCCTTTCTCCTACCTATACATACGGAGCCTGTTCCAGCGATTAAAACTATCCCGATATTTCCGATTGCCATTAAAAGCAGGCTGGCGTCACTGGTAATATTGCTCAAGTTCTTACGAAAGCCATGTTTCTCAAATCCTCTTTGAATATCTCTATGAGATTTGTCTGTTCCAGCACCGGCAAATCCACCAAGCAGAAGGGTATTCTCTATGTCCTTGATCTGAAAAGTGCATAGGATTTCTTTAATAAGCTGATTCAGACCGATAATCCCATCTTGTCTATAATTATATGAATTGAAGTAGGTTTCTCTTATTAATCCAAACCCTATTTTACTGGTATCTGCGACAGAAGCGTGGACAACTCTAGTTTTTGAACCACCCGCATCAATTCCAATAATGTTTATCATACCTTCAACCAAAACTTAATCATCGATCTCACATCCTATATTAGATTAACCAAAAACCGCCGAATTTCTAAATACTTAAATTTTTTATTCTGAAAGGGTAGGGGAATATTTTAAATTAAGTCTCTTCAAGATTGATAGATTTTATTTAAAACACCGTAGAGAAAATCGACAAAGATATTGATCGAATATTCAATTGTCATTCGGACTTATATCCTAGATTTAATTTATTTTCTTAGAATATCTAAACCATAACATAAAGTCCTGTACCTAACATACCTATATAATTCTACAATATGAGTCATTATCGTTTAAGAATTTGCACTTTTCTAAGAACTTGCGTTGATAAAAGTGGTTTAAAGCTAATGTGCCTATCATTAGAATGGTCAATGATAAGTCTTCTAAAACCAGTTGAAGTATGGAGAATTTGAAAAGGATTTAGACTATCATTCGCGCAAGAATTGCTGTAACCTGCATAACTTATTGAAAAAAATAACTATATCCCGTAACAAGAAATTACATCGAATGTACTACAATTATTCATCAATTATATGTTATATTTTGAAATCTCAGCTAATTGAAGCAGGGTGATGCCTTGGGAAATCCACTAATATTAGTTTACATAATATATCTTATCGGACATAATATGATTACATAATCCCTGGTATATTCTGTTATATGAAGCTTAAAGATAAGACCGCTCTCATTACCGGAGGTAGCAAAGGCATTGGCAAAGGTATTGCCAAAGCCTTTCTAAAGGAAGGGGCTATTGTTATAATTTGTGGAAGAAATGAAAGAGATTTGAAAAGAACCCGCGACGATTTGAGCAAATATGGGAATATCTCATATATCAAAGCCGATATATCTAAAAGGAATCAGGTTAAATCACTGAAAAATAAGATAGAACGGATGTTTGGTAAGCTGGATGTCTTGGTGAACAATGCCAGTGTACTTGGACTTCGTAAACCTATAATGGATTATGACGAGGATATTTGGCAAGAGACAATTCATATAAACCTGAATGCTCAATTTTTCGTGACCAAGGCGCTGCTCCCGCTATTAATGAATGCAAATAATCCTTCAATAATTAACGTTAGTTCAAGCGTTGGAAGACGCGGTAAAGGTGGATGGGGAGCCTATGCTGCATCAAAATTCGGACTTGAGGGCCTAACACAGGTGCTTGCAGATGAATTGAAGTCAAACGTACGAGTTAATTCTGTTAATCCTGGCGGTACAAGGACAGAGATGCGTGCGGAGGCTTATCCGGAGGAAGATCCTGAAACCCTTCCGACCCCGGATGATATAGCGCCAATTTTCGTATATCTAGCATCTGATGATTCAATCAGTGTGACCGGTGAAGCCTTCAATGCGAGAGATTGGATGCGTGAACAGCAAAGTATGCAATAGTCTTAGGATGATAGGCAAATAATATAATGGATTAGATTATAGTTTTGGTATAACTATTTCATTATGCAGTAATATATCTATTCACGATCTGAGGTCATGAAGTAAGGTATGGGATTAACAAATAGTTATAACCTACCTGAACCATTATATTAATGTTGGCCTAGGGTTCAGCAATTATTTATTGTATATCAAAATATGTACTTCCTTCGGTCCATGTACTCCTAAAGTTAGATTTAACTCGATATCCGCAGTTCGGCTAGGACCTGTGATAAATGTGAGACAACGCATGGGATTTTTACCACGCATTTCCTGATGATATTCATGCTTAACTATCTGAAATAACTGAAAAATATTGTGAACGATCTTTTTTGACTCTAAAATAGCTATATGTACTGGAGCTATAAGTGATACTAACCGTGGTTTCTTCGGATTTGAGAATAAAACCAAGGTTCCTGAATCAGCAATTGCATAATCCGCTTCGGTAATACCTATATCTGCTTTTGCAAGTTGCTCTTTATCATGTGACTTAATTAGCCTTAGCCCATTACTTTCAAGATATTCAATAACCTTCAATTTCTTGATTAAAGCCGTTTCCCATACCAGGAATGATTTTGAATTAGATTCAGCAGTTAAGTTAGAAAGATACTCCTTGATTTGATCCTCGTTATTTATTACTTTAGCGATCCCATTTACCTTAGTTAGCTCATTCATGAAATTTTCAATGAGGTTCTCGCTTTCCTGTACCAGGTTCTGAGCAGTTCGTGTTTCTCGTCTGTAGTTATGTAAATCAGCTTCTTTATGGAATATGGATTCTGGAGCATCCGTCTTTTCATCACCAGGCCTATAAATTCCTCTTTTTATCGTATTTAATATCTTATCCCTGGAACTTATTCCCATACTTGTTCATCCTTTATTTCATCCCATCGTTTCCTGAAGGGTTTTTTCGCAAAGACTGGTAGATCTCTGTTTTTCGCCCATTGTGAGAACGGTGGGGGCAGCAAGGTTATATTATGTCCATTTCCACGATTCCACAGTTTTTGAACATAATAGGCTAATGTGATTAATGCCATATAAACCCTTGGACTCTGCATCGATAGGCGCCAGAGTTTGATTCCCAGGCTCTCGAATGTCCTAACCCCTACCCTATTCATTTTTCTGTTTTCTTCAATGACCCTATTCCTGAGTTCCAATAGAACCTTCGGTATATCGATTTTCAGGGGACAAACATCTTTACACGCTCCACAAAGAGAGGAAGCAAATGGAAGGTCAGGTGCTTTATCAAACCCCAGGAGTTGCGGAGATATGATCGCACCAATAGGACCGGAATAGACCCAACCATATGAATGTCCTCCGACCTTTCTGTAAACAGGACAGATGTTAAGACAGGCACCACACCTTATACAATAAAGGGATTCCCTGGTTTCATCAGAGGCCAGAATATTTGATCTTCCATTATCCAGTAATACGAGATGAAATTCTTCAGGGCCATCTTTTTCGCTTTTTCTCTTTGGACCACTTATAAGGGACACGTATGAAGACATCTTTTGACCCGTAGCGCTTCTTGCCAGTATGCTCAGAAACAGCGCTAAATCCTCGAAGCGAGGAATTACCTTTTCTAGACCCATGAGGGCAACATGTATCCTTGGTAGAGTAGTTGTCAACCTAGCATTCCCTTCATTTTCAACGATTACAATAGTACCGGTCTCTGCCACAGCAAAGTTTGCACCTGATACTCCCATGTCTGCCATCAGAAACTTCTGTCTTAGTTTATCCCTAGCTATCCTTGTGAGGTCTTCGGGTTCGGTGTAATAAGGGATCTTCAACTTTTCTGAAAAAAGTTTTGAAATATCTTCTTTAGTTTTGTGAATAGCCGGAGCGATTATATGTGACGGTGTTTCACCGGCAAGTTGAATAATATATTCACCAAGATCTGTTTCAATGGCCTCTATTCCCGCATTGTTAAGCGCATAGTTGAGCTCAATTTCTTCTGTTGCCATCGACTTACTCTTAACGACTGACTTCACTTTCCCATTCAAAGCAATCTCTAGAATTATCTTCGTCGCCTCATCAGCATCCTTAGCCCAATGAACTATTCCTCCATTTTTAACGATGTTTTCTTCTAGCAGCTCCAGGTATGTGTCAAGCCTTGAAATTGTTTCCTTTTTTATTTCTCTCGCTATAGATCTTAAATCTTCCCAATTATCTACTTCCGCAATTGCAGTTTTTCTTCTTTCTCTAAAGCGATCTGTTGTAAATCTCAAAGCCTTCTGAAGGTTTTCATCTTTCAAGGCCTTGTCTGATTCTTTATTAAAATCGTGTCTATATAACCCCATTTTGAAAACTAATTACTGATGATTAGCCTCGATCCGAAGCGAGGAGTTCTGCCAAATGCATGGTCTCGATAGGGATTTTTCTTCTTTTTAGTGCTCCGCCAATCTGCATAAGACATCCCATATCCGCTGATACTACCGCTTCGGCACCCGTGTTTATAATATTTTCTAGCTTTTCGTCTAATATGGAAACAGATACGTCTGGAAACTTTATTGAGAATGTTCCTCCGAAACCACAGCATGAATCGCTATTGTTCATCTCAATAAAATCGATCCCCTTGACGGAATTAATGAGTTTTCTGGGCTCATCCTTAATTTTCAACTCTCTTAATAGATGACAGGAGTCGTGATACGTAACCTTACCAGCATAATAAGCTCCTACGTCTTTCATTTTCAATACGTTTACAATGAAATCAGAAAACTCATGAGTCCTCAATGATACCCTCTCGATGATTTCATGCATTTCCGGATTGTTCTTAAATAGTTCCTTATAAAAAATCTTTACCATACTTGTACATGAGCCTGAAGGACAGACGATATAGTCATCACGATCAAATAGAGAAAGAAACCTCTTTGCAAGTATTTTGGCATCGGAATGATAACCGCTATTAAAGGCAGGTTGTCCGCAGCAGGTTTGGTCTCCAAGAAAATCTAAATCTACACCAATTCTTCTGAGAACCTCTACCATGCTTTCGCCGACATGAGGAAAAAAGGTATCGACTAGGCAAGTTATAAATATGTAGGCTTTTATTTCAGTGCCTTCCTTTTTGAGAGCAATTTAAAATGCGCCGATTGATTGTCGGTCCCCTCTTGATTATTTCCATTAGAAATTCCCATGTCAAGAACTACCGGGTCTTTTACCTTTATTGATATTATGTACAGATAAATTAGAATATCATGTCTTAACACTATCTAAGGAGACACCATTTATGAAGATATTTTTAGGATTGATTACCGTTGGTGTTTTAATAAGCATCGCGCTTAGTGCATGGATACTTCTAGAATTGGAATCAGTTAAGAGCGATATTAGTGTCAGGAATCAAGAAATATCTAGCGCCATGGAAGACTTAAAGAAGTTAGCTGCGTCGAGGCCTGACGCACGTCCCGCTTCTCCCACCCCTGCCAGACCTCAAAATGTTACAGTGAGTATAGACGATGACCCTGTGAAGGGGGATCCTAAGGCACCTGTTACAGTGATTGAGTTTAGTGATTATCAATGTCCATTCTGTAAGAGGTTTTATGATCAGGTCTTACCATCTTTGGAGAATGAGTACATTAGCAAAGGCAAGGTGAGACTTGTCTTCAGAGATTATCCACTGGATTTTCATAAAAATGCTCTTCCTGCTGCCATTGCTGCCAACTGTGCTGGGGAACAGGGAAAATACTGGGAAGTTCATAACTTCTTGTTTGAAAACCCGAATAAGCTCGATACTGCTAGTAT
Organism: Thermodesulfobacteriota bacterium; assembly: GCA_036397855.1. Taxonomy (NCBI): domain Bacteria; kingdom Pseudomonadati; phylum Thermodesulfobacteriota; species Thermodesulfobacteriota bacterium. The sequence continues at coordinate 36,099 of DASWID010000136.1, forward strand.
ACTAAGCTCTACAGAAGAGTTAAATCTCAATCGTGAAACACTTGAGAAATGTGTTAATGATAAGACAAAGGAAGCTGAGATTAATAAAGATTTTCAGGAAGGTCAGTTATACGGTGTAAGAGGTACCCCAAGTTTCTTTGTTGGAAAAACCGACGATAACAAGAATGAAATGACTGGTGTATACATCAGGGGAGCACAACCATTCCAAGTCTTTAAGGCAGAAATTGATAAACTCCTTGCTGAAAAATAGATGATCACCCGAAGCGGTTTTTCAGATACTACGAACCGTGATATTATCGAAACGGTCGTTGTACAAGATTTATTTAAGTAGCCAATTTCCTCTAAATTGGTATAGTGTTTCCGCTGTCAATCGCGTCCGACCCCGCAGTTATTGCTCGAGATGGCATATTATTTATGGATAATCTCTTAATTTTTAACGTGCTATTTCCTAAACCTTTGCCCAATTGAATTGGTTTAAATGGGCATTCAAAAAATTGCCAAAATCAATTCCGGAAGCGTTAGAAAAAGTGACAATCATTAGTGTGATCTCGAAGGAACAAAGTGACTGAGAGAACTAATTAATTATCGCAATAGATATCTCGCATTCGCTCGATACGCAAGCGTTTTTTGTTAGCCCTGTCCTGAGCTAGGTCGAAGGATTGTTACTTTGTATCAAGACAAAGTAAATATTGTAAAAGTTTTAATTAATCTGAAATAACTACCTATAGATTCTGGCTTCCCAAGGATCTAACGTCTGCGGTGAAATAATCAATCACATTAAACCTACTATTCCCCTTCGCCACCGGGAAATAATATTTACGTTTCTACAGGCGATATGTAAAATATCAATTCTATGATTAATCCGAACCGACATGAGCTTGCGATTCCTCCCCATTTCGATCCAGACATGGTATCCAAGGTATGGAAGGTGGATTATCAAAAAATTGCTAAGACCGCAAGCGACTGGTCTAAGAAGCATAATATTCAGCCTTCAGGTAATGAAAGCTTCAAGCTTTGTCTCATGATTGTCGATGCTCAGAATACCTTTTGCATCCCGGATTTTGAGCTTTTTGTTGGTGGCAGGTCTGGAAAAGGAGCAGTACATGACAATCAAAAATTATGCGATTTCATATACCGAAACCTGCACCTAATTACCCAGATCATGCCCACAATGGACACACACCAGGCAATGCAAATTTTCCATAGTATATTTCTCGTGGATGAGAAGGGAGAGCACCCCTCCCCTTTTACTCTCATCTCACATGAAGATATCAGAGATGGTCGCTGGCGATTTAATGAATTACTCAGCCATGATTTGAAACGAAATCCGCAGTACATTAACAGTTATCTGCTGCATTACACGGAGGAGTTAAAAAAAACAGGCAAGTATGAACTCACGATTTGGCCGTATCATGCAATGTTGGGTGGCATCGGTCACGCTTTGGTCTCATCTATCGAAGAGGCGATTTTTTTCCATACGATGGCAAGGCACAGTCAGCCATATATTCATGTTAAGGGAGATAATCCTTTGACCGAGCATTACTCGGTTTTAGGCCCAGAAGTGAAATCGGGTCCAGACGGCAACCCCATAGGATTAAGGGCAGAATCACTGTTTCAGAAAACTTCACAGTCAGAGGAATTATCTTACGAATTGACAGCCTTTGACGCAATTGTAATAGCTGGTCAGGCAAAGAGTCATTGTGTTGCATGGACAATATCTGACTTACTGGATGTAGTAATGAAAGTCGATAAGAGCCTGGTAGAAAAGGTCTATCTATTGGAGGATTGCACATCGCCGGTGGTGATTCCCGGGATTATAGACTATACGGACGAAGCTGATATGGCCTTTAAAAGATTTGAAGATGCCGGGATGCATATTGTAAGCTCAACAGAGCCAATAGCAAGCTGGCCAGGTCTAGAATAGCTGGCAATTACTTAAAGTTCAATATCAAATCCTGTTCATGTTTATCTATAAAATGGGTCATAGATTCAGTTAGGGGATGGTCCACTATCTCAAATATCCCTTTTCTCAAGATTAGCCACGCATCTATCGCAAATTGTTGGATGATCCGGGTTGTCGCCTACAGAGATTCTATAAGTCCAGCACCTTTCGCATTTCTCTCCGGGCGCTTTAATAACCTTTACAATAAGTCGCTGTAGTTCATCGCTCTTAAATATGAAATCGGCCCCTTCAGGGGGCTTATTTAAAAGCTCTGTATGCGATACAATAGCGAGTACCCTTAATTGCTCAAGATTATCGGATATAAATGAGATAGTTTCAGCATCGCCGTATATCTCAACGCCGGCCTCAAGTGAACTTCTGATAAATTTACCATTTCTTGCTATCTCCAGCGCTTTTAAGATCTCGTCTCTGATGACTATCAATTTATTCCACTTTTCTTCAATATTATTATCAATAAAGTCAACTTCAGGGAATGTGGTGAGATGGACACTTTCTTCCACTTTTCCGGGAATATATCTCCAAATCTCATCTGTTGTAAACGTAAGGATTGGTGCAGATAGTTTGGTAAGCCAGCTCAAGACTATATACATTGCAGTCTGAGAGGATCTTCTCTTCCGTGAATTTGGATAGTAAGTGTACAGAAGTTCCTTTTGAACATCCAAATACACCGAGCTCAAATCAACAATGCAAAACCTTTGCAATTCATGGTATACGACATGGAATTCATATCGATCGTATGCTCTTAGTATCACGCTGGTTGATATTGCCAGCTTGTGAAGCATCCATTTGTCGATTTCATCGAGGTTCTCATAACCCAGTCGATCTTTCGAAGGATCAAAATCGAAGAGGTTTCCAAGGAGGTATCGAAATGTATTTCTTATCTTTCTGTATGATTCAATAAGCCTGTCCAGTATCTCATTGGAGATTCTAATATCTCCCCTGTAATCCTCCGCTGCTACCCATAACCTCAGTATTTCTGCTCCGTACTTACTGAGAATGTCAGAGGGAGAAATTACATTACCCTTTGATTTTGACATCTTTTCGCCTTCCTTATCCACGACAAAACCGTGCGTTAGTACTGATCTATAAGGAGCCTTATCCCTGGTTCCCACAGACACGAGCAGACTCGAGTGAAACCATCCCCTGTGCTGATCGCTTCCCTCGAGGTACATATCAGCCGGCATATATAGCTCAGAATTCCTTTCCAGAACGGCAGCAAAGCTTACGCCTGAATCAAACCAGACATCGAGAATATCGGTTTCCTTTACGAATTTATCACTGCCGCACTCCGGGCATTTTGTCCCTGTAGGAATAAGTTCATGCACATCGAGTGTAAACCAAACATCCGAACCATGCTCCCTAAAAATTTCAGAGACATGATAGACAATCTCTGGATCCATCAACGCATGGTCGCATTCTGAGCAGTAGAAAATGACTATTGGCACACCCCAGGCCCTCTGCCTTGAGACACACCAATCAGGGCGATTCTGAACCATGTTGTATATTCTTTCCCTACCCCAGTGAGGGATCCATTTCACTTTATCAATTTCCCGAAGTGACTTCGATCTTAGTCCGTTATTCTCCATTGAGATAAACCACTGGGGGGTTGCCCGGAAGATAATCGGATTTTTGCATCTCCAGCAGTGGGGGTATGAGTGAGTCAACTCACCCTCATCGAGAAGATTTCCTACCTCCTTTAATTTTTCGATAATGCTTTTATTTGCGTCGTAAACAAATGTGCCGCCAAAATACTCAACGTCCCCAGTAAATACACCCCTTTTATCCACGGGGGCATAAATATCAAGATTGAGTTTCACGCCAATTTCATAGTCATCCTGTCCATGTCCCGGGGCTATATGAACGATTCCGGTGCCAGCATCAAGCGTGACAAAGGTTCCGAGGGTAACAATGGAGTTTCTGTTATAAAAAGGGTGTCTAACCTCTATTCCCTGTATTTCGTCTCCTTTAAACGTCTCAATTATTTGAGTCTCGTTTCCTAAGACCTTTTCGACAAGGGCTTCTGCCAAAATCAAGACTTCATCTTTATAGGCAACCGCAACGTATGTATAATCAGGATTAAATGCAAGAGCCAGATTTGCTGGAAGAGTCCAGGGAGTTGTAGTCCAGATCAAAGCATATACTTTCTTATCTTTGAGTGAAGGAAATTTTGAAATCAATGTATCAGGTTCGACGGGAAACTTAACATAAATTGACGGTGATACCTTATTGTCATATTCAACCTCAGCCTCTGCCAGCGCGGTCTGACAATCATAACACCAGTACACCGGTTTTTTCCCTCGATACAGGTTTCCCGCTTTAATAAAGTTTCCAAGCTCACTGGCTATAGTGGCCTCGTAATCAAAATCCATAGTCAGATAGGGATTCTCCCAATCTCCAAAAACCCCTATGCGTATAAACTCATCGCGTTGAATCTTCACAAATCTGTCGGCATATTCCCTACACAGGTTTCTTATTTCATCTATAGTTGTGGATTGCTTACCGGGTCCCAGACCTTTCGTGACTTGATATTCAATCGGAAGGCCATGACAATCCCAGCCTGGAACAAAATAAGAATCCATCCCGGTCATTGTCTTCGATTTTACGATAATGTCCTTGAGTATCTTATTCAAACAGTGACCAAGGTGTATGTGCCCATTCGCATACGGCGGTCCATCGTGCAGAATAAATTTAGGCCTCCCCTTCGATGTTTGTCTGACCTTTTTATAAAGTTCATTCTGGTCCCAAGCTTTCAGAATTTCGGGCTCCATCTGATTAAGGTTCCCCTTCATTTTGAGATCGGTTCTTGGAAGATTTAGGGTGTCTTTATAATCTATGCTCTTTTCATCGGCCATATGGTGATTTTTCTCCGGCTATATTAGATTGGTCAAAGCGTTAATGGTTGGTTCGTGGTTTCTTCTTAAAGTGAAAAGAATATTAGTCAAGATAGATGGAAATGCAAGCGGAGTTAAAGGTTAATATTGAAGATAAGTTTGGTTAATTATTCTCCTACTATTTCCACTAGTTCTTCATACACTCTTCTCGAAAATGCAACCCAATTTTCCCATGCTTCCATGTATTCCATGCCTTCATCGACCTTTTTCTTAAGTATGATACCGATGCTTGTATGCTCGATCAAAAATTCCTCATCTCCATCAATTTTTTTTTGAAGAATTTCAGCATATTGTTTGATAAGTTTAAGCTTACCTTCATCATCTTCTCGCAGCTCCATAATAAAATAGGGTTTTGTTTGAGCCGTTGGCATCTGCATTATGTTGCAATTCATGTAGAGTCCCTTCTGAATCGTTTCTGCCTTCATTGAAATGAGAATGTCCATCCTATTCCTTTGGATAGATTTTATCAGGTTTTTATTTTAAGACCAGGTAAGTGTGGATGTCAAGCAGGGTATTGAAGATATATTTATAGGTAACAATCAGGGATTTTTTTGGGGTTTTTGTTAACCCACCAAAGAGACTAAGCCGACAAAATTATGCTTGCCTACCCTTCTCTTCACTTTTTTCAAGAAAATTTCCGCCTCGCCCGAACCGCCCTTGTCATTCTCGGACGCAGTAATCGGGAATCCATCAACAGCGAGGTTTCCTTTTCCCTCTCTGTACCTCTAAATCCATTCACACTGAGCCCTAACTCTAATCGAAGGTTCCATGCGCCTGTACTAATTCAATCGGAGAGCAACCGGCGAATACACACGTAGCGGAGGACTTCAGTCCTCCACTTATCTTTTAATTGATAATGAAAAGTAAGAGGACGTTCTCGATGAGAAAAGTACCAAAGACGCTTTAAAAAAGTACCGGGAAGAACAACAAAAAGAAAAATAACTCATTTATTAACGCCCCAGAAAAAGTCATTTCCTAAAGGCTTCGCGAAGAGACGAACATGTTGCAGCCATCGCAATTCTAGATTGATCAAACATCCCTACAAAGTTAAAGAAAGCGTGAATCATTCCGTTATAGCGCACCAATTTTACTTTTACGCTAGCTTCCCCCAGTCTTCGAGCATAGGATTCTCCCTCATCCCTTAAGACATCTAATTCACATGTTATTACAAGGGCAGGGACTGACCTACTAAGATCCTTCGCAAGCAATGGCGATACCTGAGGATTAAACGCATCTCTCTTCTTATTTAAATAAAGACCACGGAACCACGCCATATCAGCCTTTGTAAGAAAATAACCGGCAGCGTAACTACGATAAGATTCTGTGTGAAATGTAGAAAGATTCGTTACCGGATATATAAGCAACTGATATATCAAAAACGGGCTGCCCTTATCCCTCGACATAAGTGATACTACAGCCGCTAAATTCCCTCCAGCACTATCTCCGCCAACGGCAATACGGGAAGGATCCCCGTTAAATACGATAGCATTGTCTGCCACCCACTTTGTAGCGGAATAACAGTCCTCGACTGCGGCAGGAAATTTATTCTCTGGGGCGAGACGGTAATCAACGGAAACTACAACACAGCCTGCCCCTTTACATAATGACCTACATACATTGTCGTGGGTATCGAGGTTGTCAATAACCCATCCCCCGCCGTGGAAATATACAAGTACTGGGAAATGTTTTTCACACTCAGGTGTGTAAATACGTATTGGAATTTCTCCTGCGGGACCCGGAATGATTATGTTCTCAATGCTTGCGACTTTTTCTAAGGGAAGGCCGAGTTGTTCACACGATTTAATTGCGAAATCACGTGCTTGGACCGGAGTCATTGATCCGAGTGTTGGAAGATTTGCCTTCTCCAAATTCTCCAGAAATTGTTTTACTTGAGGGTCTAGGACACCGCCCCTTGGACTAGTAATCGTCCTTTCATATTGTCTCGACATTAGAATTGCTCCTTTCTATCTGGGAATCATAACATTTAGCCTAAGTCTTAAATTTCGTAATGTGAAATCGCTTGTGCTGTGAGTTTTATTAAAATACCTGTTGAATGCCCCGTGGTGAAGCCACGGGGGCGAAAACAGGTTTGACCTTTGGGCAATAAAGGGTTTAAAACCGGGTATGAGCCCAGTAAAGAGAACACATCAGTATTCTCCTCGAGAGATAGTATATGAATATGTGGGGTCAGGCGTGAATATATGAGTTATTTTTCTTTTTGTTCATCTCCTCCTATTTTTTAAGTTTTCTTTTTTACTTAGCGCCATCATGAGATTTATGTTTTGTCCTTTTCTTGTCATTATCAAATTGAAGATAAGTGGAGGACTAAAGTCCCCCGCTACTGGGTACTCCTCGCAGACAGCCAATCGGATTTCTGGTAAATGAATACGATTATTGCAACTGATGAGATTGGTTGGAAACTAAGTTTCTCGCAATGACACACCTTTTTGAAATAATGGGGAGGAAGAAACTTAATTTTTTCTCTAAGCTGTTAAAGTTTAGGCTGCTAGAGCAACAGTACGAGCAGCAAGTCCAAGTAAGGTGCCAAGCGTGTTTTATACGTATTTAAAATTTCCCTTTTGGTTATCTAAGCCGTTGTGACTTCTTATTATTCGTTTAAAATAAATCTTTTAATTTAATTCAATTTTACGAATTTCTGATATGTCTGAAAAAACCTGAATAGTTCAAGGAGATGCCAATGAATGCTCTTAAAAATAAGATCGCAATCGTCACCGGTGGAACTGGCGCATTGGGAAAAGTGATCACTATAGCATTTCTTGAGGAAGGAGCAAAGGTCGTGTGTACTTACATTGTTGATAAAGAGAAAAAAGAATGTCTTCCATTAACCAAGAATCATAAAGACAAAATTGTTTTTGCTAGAGCTGATGTGACAAAAGAGAAAGACGTGGTAAACGTCGTTACCAGTACTATCAGGAAATTCAAAAGAGTTGATATCCTGGTCAATGTCGTCGGTGGATTTGCTTACTCCTATATAAAGGACACGGATGAGAAAACCTGGGACCTTATGATAAATTTAAATTTAAAATCTGCATTTCTATGCTCGAAAAATGTGCTCCCACGAATGATTGAGCAAAATTACGGGAAGATAGTTAATATATCTTCTCGACCCGCCCTGAAAGGCTCGGCCGGAGTCGGCGCGTATTCGGCTTCAAAGGCAGGGGTTTTAAACCTGACTGAAACTATTGCCGATGAGGTCAAAGATTACAACATCAATGTGAACGCAGTCCTTCCAAGTACGATAGATACCCCTGCAAACAGAAGGGATATGCCTGAAGCCGATTTTTCAAAATGGGTAAGACCCGAAGAGATCGCCAGGGTCATAGTCTTTCTCTCTTCGGATGATTCAAGGCCTATAAACGGTGCCGGTATTCCTGTTTATGGAAAAGCATAGACACAACGAGGACAAAAATAAGTGAATTTTAACGAAGTAGAAGAATACTCAGGCACGATCATATCAATACCTTTTAACTCTCATAAAATTGATGCTCTTCACTACCATATAGATACTCATTCAAATCACCGGGAACATAAACCTGTAATTGTTCGTCTTCATGGAGTCCTTGGAAACATTCTAGATGAGACAGAACATTACCTTCCAAGCATACTTGCAGATAATGATTTCTCTTCTGTTACTATGAACACAATTCTTGCAAATCTAGGACTATTTTTTGGTTTTGGAATATTCGACGATACTATTCCTCAAATTGATGCAGTGTGCGACTATCTTAGAAATATCGGTTTCAGGAAAATTATCATTGCTGGTCATGGGCTTGGAGGATCTATTGCACTGAGATACTGTGCGCTGAGAAACGATATTAAAAGGTATCCCGATTTAAATGGAGTTATTGTGATCGCAACTCCATTTTCAATGCCCGATACAATTCGCAGAAGATGGGAACGTTTTGGGAGTGAACCAAGTTATGATGAGGTTTATGAAAGGGCAAAAAGAATTTTCAACCCTGAGGATAAAGCAGAACCCGCTCATGACGAGACGATAATAGTAAAGAAGGCCCATGGACCTACAAATCTCCCCGAACATACCGAGATATACACACTTAAAACGTGGTGGGCGCTTTCTGGACCTGAGGCCGAAGGTGCCAAGGCTTACAAACAAATTGGAAACATTAAAGATATTCCTGTTCTCCTAGTTCATGCATCGAAGGATGAAATAATCGAGGGTCGAGACTCTGAGGACCTTTGCGAAATAGCAAAGAGTAATGGCAATAAAGATGTGACACATGTGAATATTGATGCTAACCATTCATTTGATGGAAGGCATGATGAACTAGCACAAGCAATTATTAACTGGTTAAACGATAGGTTCTAAATATGAAGGCATCATACAAGTTCTTGGTATAACGGAAAGATGGCTGAGCCAAAAATCCGCGAAAGACAGAGATTGATAAGGCTTCGAGCTTCAGATCGGACTTTGCTTAGCAGCCTTTTAGTAACCAAGGATTACACCGGAATAGAGGAAATTCTTGACACGCCGATTTTACTTCAAATTCATGGCTTGTTAGGTCACTTTCTGGCGAGGGGAACTCCTCGCCTTCTGCCTCATGCCCTGCTCGAGCGAGGGTTTAGCTCTATGTCTTTAAACACCAGGCTTGCTTTTGCCGGACAGTTTACTGGAAAGGGGATCTTCGATGACACTCTGCTGGATATCGATGCCGCACTGAAGTTTCTCAATGACACCGGATTCAATAATATCTATATCCTGGGTTACAGTCTGGGTGCAAGTATGCTCGCTTACTGGTTTGCAAATAGGAAGCCTCGGAATGTCAGGGGAATCGTATTCGAAGGAATCCACTATTCAACGTCTGACGCACAGAGGGCTCGTTTGGAAAAGTGGGGCGGATCACCTACATATGAAGAAATATATGAAAGAGCAAAATGTGTTCTAGGAGACGATCCTTATAAAAGTAAGCGAGACGAGATATTTGTTGTTTATAGAGCCAGGGGACCAACGCAAGAGCCGACCGATAACGAAATCTTCACATACAAAACCTGGTGGTTTATGATGGGGCCACACGCATATGGTGCTATGGCGCATAAACAGATTCCTAAAATTGAAGTGCCAATCCTCTTTTTAAGGGGTAAAAATGATTTCGTTGTTCATCAGTGGGAGGTTGACGAGCTGGTAAAAATAGGGGAAGAGGCGGGAAACAAAAACATTAGATTAAGAGTCGTTCCAAATGCAAGGCACGATTGCATGGAGAACCCTGAGGTGATGTTAGAAGAGATTGTCAAAATGATGAATTCTTATTCAGCTTAAGTATATAGATAATATATCACATCATGGATAGCCGAGGTTTTCCAACCTCGGATTAAATAGGATGTCGAAATAGACTACAAAATATGATTTCTCAAGGAATAAAATAATATGGGTTTGGGAGCTTAAATACCCTTTCAGTGTGACCTCCCGCTAGGTGACTGAACTGATCACCTATATTAACAACTATGGTGTAGCCTTTGTCGGTTATCCTGACTGCTTTGGCAATATTAGCAGCATTGATTTTATACTTCTATTGTCGTGTAAAAGAATCTTAAGTTTTTAATTTAGAAGAAGCTGATTGAGTTTATTAGCTTTTTCCAGCTGCTGTTTTTTTGGGCGATAAATGTGCGTACTCTGCCCAAAACATGGGTGCACTTGTTTACATAAGGATAGTTTCAGTTCACAATTTTGATATGGTAATGGTGCTTGAAAAATATGAAAATCACAATACGTCACACAGGACATTGATGTGAAAATCTTTACATGTGCAAGAATTCAGACGATTATAAAGTTTATTGGAATTACACAGCGGAAACATATCTTTGAACTAGTATATTCTTAATAAATTTTACTGCACCGAGGACAAGTAAACTGTGCGAAGAAGCGATTTCCGGAACCTGAAAAGGTGTGATCATATGTGATTTCCAAGAATATTTGACTTCCACATTGATTACAGGAATATGAATCATTAACGCCAAAATCGTGTGCGAGATGTGGGGCATCGAACTTGGAAGGTTGAATAGCTACGCGGTAGCTGCCAACACCGGGCTTGCTATACGGTCTCGATCTCGTCTTTGCAAGGTGTTTCTGAATTTTCTCTATGACATGCGTCGGAGTTGCGAAAACCTTTACAAGATAATCGTCCGCCCCGAGCCTCAGCCCCTTTTCTATTTCATCTTCCCGACCTCTGTTACTGAGAATTATGATTGGTGTCAATTGAGTTCTAGGATTTTTTCTAAGTTCAGATAAGATGTAAAAACCATTTATCTTAGGAAGAACTAAATCCAGAAGAACTAAATCAGGTTTGCTATTCAATGCCTTGTTCATCCCCTCCTCGCCGTCTCTGGCAAGGTCCACATGATAACCCTCTATGGAGAGTTTATCATGATATACCTTCTGAATCATCGGATCGTCTTCTATTATTAAGATTCTAAATTTTCTGGCACCTTCCATGTCTAGCCTCAATCCAGAACTTTTTTGATCTCCTTGAGAACACCGCTGGGAATAGTGCTACTTTTAATAATGTAACTTACGCATCCCGCCCTTAAGCACTCTTCTGTAGTCTCACTACTTGTTACATTGGTGAGTGCTATAACCGGTATTGCTTTTAGTTCAGGATCGGCCTTAATCCTTTTTAAGACCTCTATTCCATTGAGTCTGGGCATAAGAATGTCAATAAGGATCAAATCTGGTTTTAATTGTTTTGCCTTTTCTAGTCCGTCTATCCCGTCTACGGCTGTCTCAACTTCATATTGTGCCATCTCGAGCTTTCTTGTGTATGCCTTAAGGAGAAGCTCATCATCTTCAACAAGCAAAATTTTAGCCATCGTACACCTCACATCTCCTGTCGCCTTATATATCTAATAAACTCTAAACACATCATCGTTTATTATATTCCAAAATTTTGTATCCGATAAACTCCATTAATCCAGCCTCGACTTAATGCTACTAAATGTGTTCTCTATCGGGAGCAAGCTGATCTCGGGCTTTTGGTAGGCAAAAAGAAAATGTGCTTCCCTTTCCCAATTCACTTTTTTCGAGCCATACATCTCCCTTCATTTCATTAAGAAACTGCTTGGATATGTAGAGACCCATTCCTATCCCCCCTTTATAGTCACCCGAAAGCGAATGCTGTACAGCTCGAAATTTCTGAAAAAGCAACCCCTGATCTTTCTCTGGGATTCCGATTCCAGTATCAATCACATCAGTGATTATATGGCTGTCATTGGCGTGATGAGTTATAATTACACCCCCCCCTTCCGTGAATTTCAAAGCATTCCCAATAAGGTTAACAATAACCTGCTCAACTCTAAATTTGTCGCCTGATACCAATAACGCTCCTGCCACTGTTGGTTTCTGGTATTCCAGCTTTAGCCCTTTCTCCTCGGCTATAGGCTTCAGGTCAGTTAGGATCTTGTCGCAAACTTCCTCGATGTCAAAATCTGATATTTTAAATTCTAATCTTCCCTGCTCAATCCTTGACACGTCCAGCATATAATTAGTTAAACCTATTAATCGGTTTGTAGCCGTATTAATGTCTGCCAATGCTTCCACTGCTTCCGTGGGTAGACTGCCGTAGTCCCCTTCTAACAGCATAGAAACGAATCCGTTGATGGCAGTTAGAGGAGTCCTCACCTCGTGTGACGCCATCGATATAAACTCGTCTTTCATTTGGTCAAGTTCCATAAGTTTCTCGTTTGCATCTTTCAAATCTTGATATAGCCTTGCCTTTGTTATTGCTGTTGCAATTTGATTACCAATGGTCGAAAGCAAATTCACTTCCCTCTCATTAAACTTACGTTCCTTATAACTCAGAAACCATATTACTCCTATGACTTTCTCTTCTATAGTTAATGGGGTGCCTAGGGCACTGTGATGTCCTAGATCTCTACCCGCAGGACCGACAGTTGGCTCCTTCTTTACATCTTGAATCTTAAGAACTTCCCCCTTGTTAATTACCCTCCAAGTAGTTCCTTTGGGATATGGTATCCTCCCTGCCCTATTTATATAATCCTGGGGAAGATTTCTTTGGGCCTGGAGAATAGCTTCTTTTCTATCCTCATCCACTAAATAAATCATAGCCATATCCACATCTTCTAGGCTAACCACCGAATCCAGGGCAATCTCGTAGATCTCCTCCAGGTTGAGGGACTTATGCACCGCTTGAGTTATAGCATTTAATATTTCTAAGTCCTTACTTCTCTCATCCAAATCTTCATATAGCTCTCTTAACTCGCGTGATTGGTCTTGAGATTTTTCATACAATGATGCCTGCGCTATTGCTATTCCGATTTGATTCCCTACAGCATTGAGGAGGTTTAAATTTCGCGAAGTAAGCCCTAACACTCTTCGACTTGCAAAATTTACTACCCCTATTGTTTTATTTTCTTGTACTATAGGCACTGACACATGAGTATGATGACCCAATGCCTTACCAGCAGGACCAAGGTCGGGGTCTTTTTGAACGTCGTCGATATAAGACAAATCACTGGATTTGATAACCCTCCATGTCACACCCTTTGGATATGGTATTCTCCCTGCCCTCTCTATATAGTCTTCTGTAAGGCCCCTGTGTGCTTGTAGCACTGCCTCGTTAGTATCCTCATCTACGAGATAAACCATTATGATATCAAACTCTGTTATGTCTACTACCTTGTCTAGAGCAATATTTAATACCTCTTCAAGATTTAAAGATTTATGAACAGATGTAGTTATTACATTTAGAGTAGATAAATCTTCATTGATTAACTTTAAGTCCTCGGTCTTTTTTGCCTTCGCTACCGCTATTGCAATCTGGGTACCAATGGAAGTAAAAATCTCTATTTCCCTTCTACCAAATTTATTCTTTTTATTGCTATGAAAATGTATAGCACCTATTGTTCTCTCTCCTCCCTTTATAGGCACCGACATAAAGCTTCGAAATCCAGATTCCTTACCGACAGGGCCAACGTTTGGATCAGTCGATACATCTTGAACAACATAGACCTCATCCGTTTCGATAACCCTCCATGTCACACCCCTAGGATATGGTATCCTCCCTGCTTTCTCTAGATATTTATCCGGGTATCCTCTATGAGCCTCAAGCACTGCTTCATTTGTAACTTCATCTATTAAATATATACCCACTATATTTATATCCGTTAGTTCCAAAACCTTATCTATTGCAGTATTAAAAACATCATCAAGTTTAGATGACTTATTAACCGATTCCATAATGGTATTTATTATCATCAGTTCATCTTCAATGCTACTGCGCTCAACCGCCTCAGAAATCAAATTGCCAATACCCTGAAGGAAGTGAACATCATCCTTTGTGTACGTCCTTATACTTGGGCTGTGAGCACCTAACACTCCATAAGGCCTTGCCTTCCCATAGATGGTAGTGCTTATGCCACTTGCTACACTGTGGTCGAGAAGCAGTGGAGGAATAGTGAATCTGGTTTCCTTGCCAATGTCTTCCACAATCACAGTCTCATTGCATTGAAGAGTGTAGCCTGCCTGCGATTCAGCCCCTGCATCTACAATATAGTGGCCTACATACCCCTCTTTCCATCCCACACCTGCCTGCAACAGCAAGGAATTGCCGTCTGGTTGGAGTTCCAAAATCTTGGCATATTCTACCCCCAGGGTTTTGGCTAGCAGCGAGACGGCTTCGCTCATCAGCGTCGTAAGGTCGCCGCCCCTTAGCGCAAGTTCACCCAGTTCAACCAGAGCTCGCTGATGCTTTTCACGAGTTTGGTGCTCTGCCTCAGCCTGCTTGCGTTCGGTTATATCTTCTACCACAGCCATGCCAGATATAACATTTCCTACGTCGTCGCGGAGTGGTGAAAGACGAATAGACACCCACAACTTTTCTGAGCTGCTGGTTGCTTCATAGAAACCTTCATAACTTTCTGTATGACCCTGAAATACCTTTTCCATTAAGGGCAAGACGCATGGATTTTTTAGTTCCTGGATATTAATGCCTATTATTTTGTCACGAGAGGTTTGAAGGATGTGAGCGAAACGTTCATTACAATGAGTTATATTAAAATTCTTATTGAATATATACACACCTACTGGTGATTGATCAAAAAGAGTTCGGTAGCGCTCTTCCGATTCACGTAATAGCTCCTGTTGTTTTACATTGTTGATTGCTATTTCTATCTGATCTGCAACAACCTCCAATAGTTTAAATTCGTCTTCACCAAATTGGTGTTTTTCAAATGCACCTATACTTCCGCATCCTACATTAAAACCTTCATATCTAATAGGCACAGACACATGACTCTTTATCCCCATATCTCTTCCTGCAGGGCCAATGACCTGATCTTTATCTACATCCGGAACATAGATTGTCTGTCCCTCAATGATTGTTTTCCACGTAATTCCCTTTGGATAGGGTATTCTGGATGCCTGTTGAATATATTGAGATGTGTGGCCTCGGTGAGCCTTAAGAACTGCCTCTTCTCCTTCGATTATGTAAAAACTACAGAAGTTCGCTCTATCTACATTCTTACTCATGCTCTCAACGGCACTTTCCAAAACATCTCTTAGATTTCCTGATTTATGAATACTTTGAATTATTGTGCTGACGATTCTCTCATATTTACTCTTTTTGGACAATTGAATATGGCTTTCTTTCAGATTCTCTTCGGCCTGCCTGCGTTTGGTTAGGTCAAGGTTGATGGTAAGGTAGTTCAATCCAGCAAATATGAATGCCAAAAAAATTACAGAAGCATTTAGAAAAATAGATTTGCGAAAAATCTTGCGTTGATGCTCTAACCTCGAGTGTACCAATACATATTCATCGGCCTTAATTTCATTAATGGCATCTCGCAGATATCCCATTATTGCTGTCCTTCGCTTACCAGTCAGAATCAATTTCTGGGCCTCTTCAAATCTATGTCTCGTGCGGATGTCTATTGACTCCTTCAATAAGGCGAGTCTTTCCGAAGCCAAAGACTCAACTTCGTCGATCCTAGCCTCTTGGATTGGATCATCTGGAATTAATTTCCGAACCCCGCTAATTTCTTCGTTAATTGTTTTAATTGTGTTGTAATATGGTTCTAGATAGGCTTCCGTTCCTGTTATGACGTAACCACGAACTCCACTTTCAGCATGCGTCAAATTTGAAAATAATTCTTCTAACTTTAAAAGGCCTATATGGCTTTTTTGCACATTTTCGGATACTTCGATCAGACTCTTAGAGGCCTGAACTGTCATGAAAACGGTTGCTAATAAAAGAATCACTGCAACCACTAGCCCGACTCTAATCATCTTATCTGTCTTCAATTTGGCGTTAATCACTATATCTTATTCTATTCTTAGAATTTATTTTAATCTATAAAATTTCAAAAAACGAGATAATTGATTAAACATAGGAGAGATAAGAGACAAAGGCTATTAATATGTAAAGGAAGATATCAGTTATTACTGAGGGGTGCTATTCGATAAGTAGCTAATTACTCTTGGTATCACTTGCTTAGTAACCATGAACCCCTCGCGATTTCATTATCACTGACCCCCACCGATTTGGGTTATTGTGAGCAAGTGCATAGGCATATGATATCGTTTATCACTTCTTACCCTTTTTCGACTTTGACCTTTTTGGGTCGATAGACATGGGTGCTTTGACCGAAAAATACTTCGGCGGATTCCATAATTGTCTCTGAAAGGGTCGGATGAGGGTGTATGGTCAACTTAAGATCTGCCACATTTGCTCCCATTTCTATGGCTAACACCCCCTCTGCGATCAATTCCCCCGCTCCTGTTCCGACAATACCTACTCCCAGGATCCGTTCAGTTTCCGGGTCTATTATCAGCTTGGTCACCCCATCGTTTCGATCCAGGGTCGTTGCCCTTCCGGAAGCTCCCCAAGGGAAACGCGCAATTTTGACCGGACGATTTTCCATTTTCGCGTCTGTCTCAGTCAAACCACACCATGATATTTCGGGGTCTGTAAATACTACCGCGGGTATTGCAGTGGGTTCAAAGGCGACGTTGTGTCCCGCAATCACCCCTGCTGCTACCCTACCCTCATGCGTTGCCTTGTGTGCCAGCATCGGCTCGCCCGCAACATCCCCTATCGCAAATATCGTTGGTTCCGAAGTCCTCCTCTGCTCATCAACCTCGATGAAGCCTTTGGAATCGGTTTTCACCCGGGTATTTTCCAGACCGAGATTCTCAGAATTGGGCCTTCTCCCCACCGAGACCAGAACCTTTTCAAATATCTGTTCGCTGCTTTTAACGTTGGAGCCCTCAAGTTTAACCCTAATTCCCGATTTCTCTTCATTCATACCGACCACTTTGGTATCCAGCATGACGGAGTCAAAAATCTTCTCCAACCTCTTCGAGAGGACCAAGACAAGATCCCGGTCAACGCCAGGCATTAAACCTGAAGTCATTTCCACAACAGAGACTTTGGTGCCAAGCGCTGCGTAGACGGTTCCAAGTTCGAGCCCTATATAGCCTCCTCCCACTACGAGCATATTCTTGGGAACATCAGGCAAATCCAAACCACTTGTCGAATCGAGTAAGCGAGGAGAATCGATTGAAAGATTTGGAAGATTGGCAGGGCGAGAACCGGTAGCTATGATTACGTTTTCAAAGCTTAATAATTCGCTTCCTTTTTTATTTTGTATCTCAAGAGTTTTCTTATCTGAGAATTTAGCACGACCCTGTATATAGTCGATCCTCCGATGCTTTGATAGCTGACCCAGCCCACCTGTCATCTTTTGAACCACGTTATCTTTCCAATTACGAAGCTTATCGATATCAATGACAGGGTCGGAAAAGCTGATCCCCCAGTTTGACGCCTCCTTAGCTTCAGTTATGACTCTTGCAGCATGTAGCAGTGCCTTAGAAGGTATGCACCCGCGGTAAAGACATACTCCTCCCGGATTAGCTTCATTGTCAATTAAAGTCACCTGCAATCCAAGATCGGCAGCCAGGAAAGCGGCAGGATAACCACCTGGTCCACCACCTATAACGGCAACTTGTGTTGATTTCATTTCTCTACTCATCACTTCAATTTGAAAAGATAAAATTGAAGCCACAGATTAGCACGAATTTTCACTAATTGACATAAATCCAATTATTTAATTTAAGATAATTATGCTTTATATAAGTAATTTTCGTGTGTATATGTGGCTGAATAAATTCATCCTTCAAGCACAAGCTTGAAAGGCTCCTCCAAGGCTTCGACAATCCACCGCAAGAATCGAACTGCATCTGCGCCATCTATAATTCGGTGATCGTATGATAGTGAAAGCGGCAACATCAGCCGGGGCTCGAAATTATCGTTTATGAAGACAGGCTCGATGTTGGAGCGCGATACCCCAAGTAGGGCGACATCCGGTGCATATATAACCGGTGTAAAATAAGTACCCCCGAGGCCGCCAAGATTGCTAATGGTGAAAGTCCCTCCCTGCAATTCTTCGACCGTGATTTTTTTATTCCTCGCTTTTTCGGACAATTGCGTAAGCTCTGAGGAAATTCCAATCAAATTCTTCTTATCCACATTCTTTATGATGGGTGCTAGAAGGCCTCTGTCGGTGTCTACTGCGACGGCGATGTTATAATATTTTTTGTAGATTACCTCGCTGTTTGTCATATCTACGCTGGCGTTGAATTGAGGGAAGATCTTAAGCGCAGAGCCGACTACCTTGATTAAAATAGCGGTCATAGTCAGTTTCCCACCAGCATCTTCTGCTTTCCTGCCAAAGAGTTTTCTTGTTTTCTCTAACTCTGTAATATCGGCCTTGTCATGCTGGGTCACATGAGGAGCCTGCCAGGCAGAAGTCATGCGCTCTGCTGTTAGTCGTCTTACCTTGGACATCGGCTTCCGCTCTATTTCTCCCCATTTTGTAAAATCAGGTAAAGATATATCTGCTTTTCCCACTTGAATTTCTTCTGGACCAGTCTTTGAAATCTCTTTGCTTGCATAATTTTTTACATCTTCTTCCGAAATCCGGCCCCCCGCACCTGAACCCACAATCTGATTGATATCCACCCCGATCTCACGAGCCAATCTGCGAACCGAGGGTGAGGCCGGGACGAGTTTTCTTGGAGCCTCTTTCTCGACACCTGCTTGAGACGATCGAGCAAATTCTACGACTTTGCCTTCTTCCTTCGAGGCTGCTTCTTCTTCGTATTCTTTTTCTTCGATCTCTGTCTCGTCTTTTCCTTTTGGTTCAGCTTCAGTTTTTACTACCGCAATCTTCTTTTTAGCTTCAATCTTTTCTTCGGCTGATACTTCTACTACTTCCTGAATCGCTTCTTTAACTTCGGGCGCTTCTTTTTCTTCTTCCGATTCATCTATAGTAACCAATAATTGTCCTATATTTATCGTTTCTCCCTCGTTTACGTGCACTCCAGTTATAACACCACTTACAGGTGCCGGAACCTCAATCGCCGCCTTATCTGTTTCAATTTCCATAATGGGCTGGTCTTTCGAGACTCTATCACCGACAGAGACATAAACGTTTATGACGTCTCCTGTCGCTATATCTTCGCCCAGCTCAGGCAATCTGAATTCAGTCACCATAGGTCATCGTCACTATCAAGAAATCATTGGATTTAGTTTGTTTGGCTCGATTTCAAGGTCCTTTATAGCATTTTCAACTATATCAGTATTGATTTTTTTCTCTCTCGCGAGTGCAGCAAGAGTCGCCAAAGTTATAAACCTAGAATCGACTTCAAAAAAGTCACGCAGGGCAGATCGACTACCGCTTCTGCCAAAGCCGTCTGTTCCCAGTGAGACAAGGGGTCGTGGAAGCCATTGAGAGGTAGAATCTGGAAGAGCCTTCACATAATCGGTAGCAGCAACGAAAACACCGGGTGCGTCGCCAAGGCATTGAGTAATGTACGGTATTTTGTTTATCTCCGACGGATGCAACATGTTCCATCTCTCAACATCTAGGCCATCTCTATAGAGTTCCTTATAACTGGTCACACTCCAAACATCAGCGGCTACTCCATACCTTTCTTCCAGAATCTTCTGGGCCTTAAGGGATTCATTCAGGATTGACCCGCTTCCAAGTATCTGGGCGTGGTGCTTAGCTTCTTTGTTTTCAGATGCCTTAACCTTGTACATTCCCTTCAAAATACCCTCCTTTACCCCTTTGGGCATGGGTGGCTGAAGATAGGGTTCATTCATTACGGTCAGATAATAGAATATGTCCTGCTGCTCTTCATACATACGACGGATACCGTCCCTTATGATTACGGCTATCTCGTAAGCAAATGCTGGATCGTAGGTCTTTAAGTTTGGGACAGAATACGCTAAGAGGTGGCTATGACCATCCTGGTGCTGCAACCCTTCGCCGGCCAGTGTTGTGCGACCGGAGGTTCCGCCAATCAAAAATCCGCGGCACCTCATGTCACCGGCAGCCCACATAAGATCGCCAATTCTTTGAAAACCAAACATGGAATAAAAAACGAAGAAAGGTATCATGTTTATACCGTGAGTGGCATATGCGGTGCCTGCTGCAATAAATGAGGACATTGAACCAGCCTCCGTAATACCCTCTTCGAGAATCTGCCCATCGAGGGCCTCCTTATAATAGAGAAGGGTATCCTTATCAACAGGCTCATAGAGTTGTCCAACATGAGAGTAAATGCCAACTTGGCGAAATAGAGATTCCATCCCAAAAGTACGAGCCTCATCCGGGATAATAGGAACTATCAGTTTCCCAATCTGTTCATCTTTAAGCAACTTAGAAAGCATTCTTACGAATGCCATAGTCGTTGCAACACCTCTATCACCGGATCCCTTATGAAATTCTTCAAAAAGCTTTTCAGAAGGGGTCTTGAGAGGCTCGCAGTTAACCGACCTATCAGGTATATATCCGCCGAGTTCCTTCCGCCTTTCATGAAGATATTTGATTTCGGGACTATCATCGAGAGGCTTATAGAATGGCGCTTTGGAAACTTCTTCATCAGAGATAGGAATACCAAAACGAGTTCGAAATTCCCTAAGCTCTTCCTCATTTAATTTCTTTTGTTGATGAGTTATATTCCGACCCTCACCGCTCTCGCCAAGTCCATAACCCTTAATTGTTTTAGCCAAGATCACAGTTGGTGAGCCTGTATTATCTATCGCGGCCTTAAAGGCGGCATACACCTTTTCGGGATCATGCCCCCCTCGCCTAAGTTTTTGGAGTTGTTCATCGGACAGGTTTTTCACCAACTCCAAAAGCCGAGGGTCAGTACCAAAAAAGTGATCACGAATGTATTTTCCCGATTCAACTATATACTTTTGATAATCACCGTCCACAGCTTCTTCCATGCGATTCACCAGAACGCCGTCGTGATCTTTCGCTAGCAGCGGATCCCAGTCACTTCCCCATATCACCTTAATTACGTTCCAGCCTGCTCCTCTGAAGATCATCTCAAGTTCCTGTATTATTTTGCCATTGCCGCGAACGGGGCCATCCAATCTTTGCAAATTGCAATTTATTACGAAAATCAGATTATCCAATTTCTCCCTTGCTGCTAAGGTAATTGCACCGAGGGATTCGGGTTCATCGGTTTCTCCATCTCCCATCAAACACCACACTTTTGCGTCTGATGGCTTTTTTAGCCCGCGATCCTCAAGATAACGGTTAAACCTCGCCTGATAGATCGCCATAATCGGACTCAGTCCCATAGAGACTGTAGGGAATTGCCAGAAGTTTGGCATTAACCACGGATGGGGATAGGATGACAATCCACCCCCTGGTTTTAACTCCCTTCGAAAATTTTCCAATTGTTCAATTGAAAGACGCCCCTCAAGAAATGCTCTGGCATAAATCCCGGGAGATGCATGGCCCTGAAAATAAATAATGTCCCCTTCGTGTTCTTCGCTCTTGGCTCGAAAGAAATGATTGAAACCTATTTCAAAAAGTGTTGCCGTAGACGCATAAGTCGAAATATGTCCACCAATCCCCTCTTCTATTCTGTTAGCCCTAACAACCATAGCCATGGCATTCCAGCGAATCAGACTCTTAATTCGCCGTTCTATTTCACGACTACCTGGAAATGGGGGTTGCTTATCCGCGGGTATTGTGTTTATATAGGGTGTGTTCGCGGCGTATGGGGCATCGATTCCTGCTTTCTTTGCATGGATGTGTAGTTGCTTGATCAGGCGTTTAACCCTCTCGGGTGTACGTGTCCTTATAACATGCTCAAGTGAATCAATCCACTCTTGTGTCTCGATGGCTTCATCCTGAGAAATTTCTTTATCTTTTTCTACAAATCGGCTCATTTTACTGCTTTTTTATAAATTAATATAAAAATCCTAAACCGTAACCACGACTATTATCTTAAGTGATCAGTATATTTATTCAATTTTATCCTATTATACCTATTCCGGAATGTAAATAAAAAAGTGGATAATTGACCATCAATAATCCATAGCTATAATACTAGGGCCATGGAAAAATATAATTTAGCGGTGATAGGATCGGGGCCGGGAGGTTATATTGCAGCGATTCGAGCGGCACAATTGGGGATGAAGGTCGCTGTCATTGAAAGGGATAAGCCGGGCGGAGTTTGTCTTAACTGGGGATGCATTCCATCAAAAGCAATCCTCAAGTCCGCCGAGATATATGAGTATTTTAAGAGATCGGACTCCTATGGAATCAACGTCAAGGGGCTTTCCTTTGATTACGCGAAAGTAATCGACAGGAGCCGAAAAGCTTCATCCACTTTATCTAAAGGTGTGGAGTTTCTCCTAAAGAAAAACGGAATCGCCCACCTGCAGGGTACGGGTAAGTTAATCACGAGAAACAAAATAGGAATCATAGGAAACAAAAACCAGAATGAGATCGAGGCTGAGAACGTGCTGATAGCTACAGGTTCTGTGCCTAAGACACTCCCTGGGCTTGAAATAGATGGAAAGCTCGTGATCACCAGCGATGAAGCGATCATGTCAAAGAATTTTCCCGACTCAATTGCTATCATAGGAGGAGGTTATATAGGAGCAGAATTCGCTTATGTATATAATTCATTTGGGAGCAGGGTTACAATTGTTGAGATGGAGAGCCATCTACTTCCCGGCGCAGACTCCGAAGTAGCTTCGGAGCTTGAGAGGGTATTCAAGAAATCCGGTATTACGGTGTTAACAAACACAAAATATAATGCTTGCAAACAGTTAAACGGCTCACTTAATATAATTGTTGAGAATATGTCAAATAAAGAGTTAAAGGAGATCGAAGCTTCAAAACTACTGGTAGCTGTCGGTCGGAAGGCTGTGGCTAATACCGCCCCGACATCGTTGAGCTATTATAAAGGCTCAGATGATCTAGGGCTCAAAGATTTGAATATAGAGCTTAATGAACAAGGATTCATTAAAACCGATGGTTCTTATAGAACGACCTGCAGCAATGTGTACGCAATTGGTGATGTAATAGGACCACCCCTCCTCGCTCATAAGGCTTCAGAAGAGGGAATAACCGCAGTTGAACTGATCTCCGGCAAAAAGGGAACCAGGGTGCATTATGACAGGATACCAAGCTGTGTTTACTGTCAGCCAGAAATAGCATCCGTCGGCATTACTGAGGATGCAGCCAAGGCGAAAGGGTTGAAGATTAAAATTGGTAAGTTTCCATTCAGGGCTTCAGGAAAAGCAGTTGCAACTGGTGAAACCGATGGTTTTGTTAAGATAATATCAGATTCCGTCACGGGTGAAATCCTAGGTACGCATATTATTGGTCATGGAGCAACAGAGCTCATTGCGGAAATCGGAGTTTCACAAACGTTGGAGGCGACTCCTCTGGAGATTGCATTAACACCACACGCCCATCCCACTCTGTCAGAGGCAGTGATGGAGGCCGCTTTATCAGCATTAGGGCGGGCGAGGAACATGTAAGGATGCACGATTCAAGATGCAAGATACAGGATGCATGATCCAGGATGCAGGATACACGATGCACGATGCAGGATGACGTATGAGCGTTCTTACCGTTTATAATCTAGGCAGGGTCGATTATAAAAAGGCCCTAGAACTCCAACTATCACTTCTCAACAAAATAAAGCATGATGAGGTTGGGGATAATCTTTTACTGTTAGAGCATCCTCCGACCTTTACAATGGGAAGAAGAGGCAAACCGGAACATCTCCTGAAGAATCAAGAGGAATTGAAGAATAAAGGTATCCATTTTGAAATTGTGGGCAGAGGTGGCGACATCACATATCATGGACCTGGACAATTAGTCGGGTACCCGATTCTGGATCTGAGCAGTCATAGATGTGGCATTCATCTCTTTTTGAGAAACATAGAAGAAGTAATCATCAATGCGCTGAGCGATTTTGATATTACTGGTGAAAGAAAAAGGGATTATACCGGCGTTTGGGTCAGGGACGAAAAGATAGCATCAATCGGTGTTGGGGTAAAGAAATGGACAACATATCATGGATTTGCTCTGAACGTGAATACGGAATTGTCTTATTTCGATATGATAGTACCTTGCGGAATTCCAGGTATTAAAATGACATCGATAAAAGAGCTGTCAGGTAATAAAATGGATATCGATATGTCCGAAGTTAAGGATAGCATAATCGAAGCCTTTTCACGGGTTTTCAAGATGAATCCTCGCGTATCAAAAAATAATTCTTTTCCACTCTAAGTGGATTGAAAAGATAGTCGGGACTTTCCAGTCCCGCGTAAATCTTACAACCTTGATAAGTAAATCGTTCACCTTAGAATGATTTCCATGAGAACCTGTGCTGTTACTTCAGTCATATTTTTATGCTTTATGTTATTTCCAGGGGATCTTTTTTCTTTCCCTGACAAAATCCAAGTACCAGAAGGATTTATGATTGAAGAATTTGCCACCGGTCTCGGCAGGCCGAGATTTATGGCATTCAGTCCAGACGGTGTTCTTTTTACAACTATCATAAGAGAAGGGGAAGTCGTCGGTCTTCCTGATAAAGATAAAGACGGTAAATCGGATAAAAAGATTACATTTTTAAAAGGACTAAATAGTCCGCATGGCATAGCCTTTTACAAGGGTTACCTCTATATTGGTGAGACCTATCAGATTGTACGCTATGAGTATAAGGGCATTAATTCCAAACCGGGTAAGGAAGAAATAATTGTTCCAGACCTCCCTACTGGCGGGCACTTTACAAGGACAGTTAACTTTGGTCCGGATGGGAAGATGTACGTATCCATAGGCTCGTCCTGCAATATATGTGAAGAGAAAGACAGAAGACGAGCAGCAATTCTACAACTCAATCCCGATGGAAGTGATGGGAAGGTATTTGCAAAGGGTTTGAGAAACTCAGTGGGTCTGACCTGGGATCCGGTCAAGGGGGAAATGTGGGCGAGCGACAACGGAAGAGACTGGTTAGGGGATAATTTACCACCAGATGAGATAAACAGGGTTAACGAAGGAAAAGATTATGGATGGCCATATTGTTATGGAGACAGGATTCCCGATCCTAAATTTAATGACGGCCGTAGATGCAGAAATACCGTCGCTCCAATAGTTGAATTACAGGCCCACTCTGCTCCTCTAGGACTGACCTTTTATGATGGCGATCTATTTCCTGAAGAATTCAAGGGAGACCTATTTGTCGCATATCACGGCTCCTGGAATAGGTCAGTTCCAACTGGATATAAACTTGTGCGGATCCGGATTAAAGACGGTAAACCTGAGGCAATTGAAGACTTCGCAACAGGCTGGCTCCAGGGAACTAAGGTTTTGGGTAGGCCGGTTGACGTGTTGGTGGGACAAGATGGGTCTCTATATGTTTCAGATGATAGAAGAGGGATAATCTATAAGATTACTTATAGAAAAAATAGACGATCAAATTAAAAGTTTGAAGAAATAATTTTTCTAATCCTATTCCCGCAAACCTTACAAAAAGAATTATGACCCAGTGATCGCATGATACAGAATGCTTCTGGTCTGTATACTCCACAATGATGATGGAAAGCACCCTCAAAGGCACCCACCTTGCCAGCCAAGTGAGAAGGTGGCTTAGGACTGAAGTCATTACAATTGGGATTCCGGAAAAAGGGGATTTCATCCTCTTCGACAATCAAATGACCCCATTTTAGCCTTGCTCGCTCGATTGATGTCGCGATGTTAGCCTCTGAGCGAGGTTGGCCCGCATATCGCTTTCCAATCAGTCCATTGCTACCCGCATATTCATATTCATCTGCCAATCCAAACCCAGAGTGACCCATTTCATGAATGCCGATTTTAGCAGATTGTGGATGAGCTGAAAACACGGCTACTGTTCCGCCTGAACCACCGTAGAGTTCCGTATTTACTATCATCATAGCCAAATTATATTCTGGAACATTTTGTCTTGCTACAAGCAATGCTAAATCCTGGTTCGCCACTATCAATCTGTCATTTGATGCAAAGTTATAGAAACGTGCATCGAAGTATGTTCTTGGATTATCCTGTGGATTCCTTGGATCCGCGATTCCGCTATCTATTGAGGCAACATTTACAAGGTACACATTTACTAAATTCCATAATTCCGTAAAAGGATGAGTAGCTTTCAACTTTGAAATGAAACCTTCTGAATGCCCATGGAAGTCGGGAATCTCACTATCTCGATATCCCTCCGAAAGCAATACAATGTTCCACTTTTCAGTGGAGGAACCATTATCGACCAATTTTGTAATGCCTATTAGCCTCCCCTCTTCTAAATCGCGAGGTGCAGCCATCGTCTCCGTATCCAGTTCAAGGTTTTCCAACCCTAGTTCCAGACTCAAAACTTCCCAGGAAGGCACTGATACGTCATCCTCTTCAAAACTGCCATAAATAGAGAGATGGGTAGCTACCGGAATGTCAGGAACTAGAACTGAGAAATCCCCATGTTGTTCTGCGGCATCCGGGATCTCCCATCTAACACCCTCTTCATTTCCATAAGAGAATAATTCCTTATCAACACGAATCGGATTGTGGATTATTTGTCTATACACCACATCACCCTGTTCGTCACTCAAGATTACCCACCAGCCAGATTCATCTTCATAATCCTCAATTGCATCGGATGGCGGAGGAATCTTCTTTATCCTGCTCCAGGAAACCAGCTCTATGTCTCTATCCCTGTATTCAAAATTTAAGCGTGTGCTTTTATGCCAGGCTCGTTTCATGTTGGAAATTCCTTGATTGCAGGATTTATGGATCGAATGAGATGAGGCGGCTCATCTATATGTTGTTTTAAATTCTACTTAAAATCCCGAAGATGATAGATGAAACTGATAACGATCTTTTCAAATAATGGTCAATCGTAATATCTAAACTGATACTTGATATATGGAGGCTAACCTCCTGTGTTAATTATAATTATTAAACTTTAATCACAAAGTATCACAGCCGGAGCGCTCTGATCCGGTCCTTTTTCATGAACAATGAGCTCATGGTCTTTAGTTGGTGGTTTATTTTCAAACCAACATTTACCCAAATCTATCCGATACTCCCATAGCTCCCCCTTTGAGGTCTTGATCCGCAAAAGACCATCGGTGTTTCTCATACCAAGAAACTTATGCTGTTTATCTATCTCTACTATCCAGCCATCTTCTTTTGGATTGCCGGATTCATCTAAGGAAGCTTTTCTGTTAACAATGAAGTTCATTGTGATCGATTCGCCGGGTTCTAATATCAAGGGTTCACCTATTGATCCTGGTGCTGGAAACATATGAATTTCATCTGCGGTTTCGTTTTTTACAATAAGAATTTGTGAGAATGTAGGGGGTAGGGATTCCGGATTAATTGGATTGGCTGTCTTCTTCTTACAGCCAACAATAGTGACAATTAGAAAAATGAAAATCAGAGACTTGATCAATCCATAATCTCTTAGCATAGTGAAACCTCCTTAATGAACCTTCGTCAA
>DASWID010000137.1 GCA_036397855.1 Thermodesulfobacteriota bacterium
CAGCGGACATATCTAGCGGTTCATTGTGGCCCACTTTTTTTACAGGGACTTCACCAGCAAAGCACGGTTGCTATTTTGGTCATATGCAGCTAAAGAGTGGTACGTATAGAATCTATAAAAGAGACGCTGACCAGATTAAGAGAAAACCTTTCTGGCTTTGGTTGAGTCAGGCTGGGAAAACGGTTGCAATTTGTGACATCCCCCAAACCTATCCGATCGAAGGACTTAATGGGTTCCAGATAACTGGCTGGGGGGTTGAATCGCCCCACTGGAAGTTGTCATCCTGGCCACCTGAACTTATTGGAGACGTTATATCACGTATTGGGACTCATCCTCTCTGGAGATGGTATCAGACTAAACGTGAGAACATCAGCGAATACGAGGACTTGTACGAAAAATTAATCTTAGGCATAGAGAGAAAAGGTTTAATTACATCTTATCTATTGGAGCGGGGGCCTTGGGACTTTTTTTTGATGATGTACTCGGAACCGCATTGGGCCGGGCATTTGCTTTGGCATCTATTGGATGTTAAACATTCGGCCCACAATCATGAGACAGCTATGGGTCTAAAAGACGTAATTCGTAATATTTACGCATCGATTGATTCCAACGTCTCTAAACTCATTGAAGCATTTCCGGATGCAACCTTCTTAATTTTTTCTCCTGCGGGTATTGAAAATAATTATAGTGGAATTCATCTATTGCCTGAGGTTCTAAAAAGGTTAGGTATAATGGGAAAGAACTCAAAGGATGGGCACCGGTTTAGACGGATTTCCGTTGCCCTCGAGAAAATAAGTCTATTAATGCCTCACAAGAGGTGGGGACCCTATACACTGAAAAAATTGGAGGGCTTTATTCCCGCTGAGGTAATCGCGGTTGCCAAACGGATCGTTCCTGAAAAATTGTGGGCAAACATGGCGCGTCGCTTATTAACACTTGGTAATGAATGGCGATGGAGCAGGGCCTTTTGCGTGCCGAATGACTTCTCTGGAGCAATCAGAATAAATCTAAAAGGTCGAGAGCCAAATGGTATAGTAGAACAAGGAGAAGAATATGATAAATTATGTGATGAACTCATAAAAGAGCTTAATTCCTTGGTGAATCCTGCTACTGGCAGGAAGGCGGTAAGTGAAGTCCTAAGAGTAGACAAGCTATTTCAGGGAGAAAATCTATGGGACCTTCCAGACCTTCTTGTAGTATGGAAAAGGGATGCACCGATAAAAGCCCTCTTTTTGCCTCGTATAGGAACGGTTACAGGTGACATTCCCGATAAGCGAATGGGGGCTCACAAAGCTGAGGGCATACTCATAGCTGCAGGAAGGCAAATCAATTCCTCAAAAACCTTTGAAGGAGGCCATATTATGGACATCGCTCCGACAATTCTCGATCTAATGGGTTGCCCGATACCACAGGATATGGATGGTAAGGTCCTAACGGATATAATTTATTAGGATTTTAAAGTTACCAGCTCTATAAGTTACTCCTGATGTCCAGGTACTCATATTCTCTCCTTTGCCATGCCCGATTCTATTTGGAAACTATCAATGAGTAAATAGCGAGTTCTGTGTTCGTTTATAAAGAAATCGACGAATCTTATGTTACTTTGTGTTTATGATCTCTTTGCACCAGTTATGATAATCGACGATTAATTAATAGCGTGGTATTAGCTTGAAGATTTTTTATATATATCTGACTGACGTACGTAATACTTGGGCTAATGTAGTTCAAACCTTGCAGATGTGCGAGGCTTTATCAAAATTACACGAGGTTAATTTTTTTCACCCGTTTCTCTTCCAGAGGACTTTAAATGAGAGGCTGAGTTTTTTTTATATAGAGAAAAGATTTCGTATTACCAGGGTTGTGGCATTTGGCCCACTTGAGCAAAAGTATTTGGACTTTGCAAACAGGGTTATTTTCTTTTTCCAAATACTCTTTTATTTATATTTTTCCAAATACGACTTAGTTTATACACGAGACTATTCATTTTTAGTATTTTTGTCCTGGCTCCCTAGATTCCTGCGACCGAAGAAAAAATTAATTTATGAGCCTCATAAAATTTATTACTATTCCTCGGATAAAGTTAATGATCTTAGACTGGAGATTGAATGCGTAAAACTACCGGACAAGTTAATCGCAATATCAGATGGAGTAAAGCAGGATTTGATTGAACTCGGGGTTGAAAAGAACAAGATAGAGGTTATTCCAAATGGCGTGAAGGTTGATAAATTTGTCATTGAATTTGATGTGGACGGCTTTAGAAAAGAAAATCATATCTCGAATGATGATGTTGCTATAACCTATTCTGGTTCGTGGGAGATGTGGAAAGGTGTTGATGTGTTGATTAAAGCCTTTGCAAGAGTTTTAAGAAAGGCAGAAAATTGTAAATTAATTCTAGTTGGGGGGAGTAAAGAAGATCTCATTAATAAGAGAGAATTAATAAGAAGTTTAGATATATCTGAAGAAAAAATTCTTTTGATTGGTTATGTTTCACAAATTGAAGTAGTTAAATACCTTAGGACTTCCGATATTGGCGTTATTCCGAATATAATGACTACCATGGGTAGCCGTTACACCTCACCGCTAAAACTATTTGAGTATATGGCTGCAGGACTGCCAATCGTTGCTTCGGACTTGCCTTCGACGCGTGAGATACTTAAAGAAGATGAAGCGGTATTTTTTGAGCCCGAAAATGATAATGATTTGGCGAATAAATTGGTCAACTTGATTTACGATAAAATTAAAAGGGAACGGTTGGGATTTTTAATCAGCCAAAAGGCAAAAGAGTTTAGCTACGAAGAAAGATGTCGAAAAGTAACAGAAGTAATAGATAGTGCTATACGAATTCATGCTTAGAATTGTATGTCGATACTTAAACAGGATTGGATTAAAGCGAGCAGGAAACTAACTATTGTTTCGATAGTAATCCTCTTTATTGCGTTTTCGGGATCTTTACTCTTCTTATTCTTTGGATCTCGGCTCATCGAGTGGGCATCCGGAGGGGAATCAATTGAACTTATCAACAGATTAATAGTAGAGGGTAAGAAATATGATTTACCCTACGTTCAGGTCGAGTCAGCTTTAACTAGAATAGTCATAATTATCAACGCGTTATCGCTGATATTAGTGGCAAGTCTTCTCAACTCACGGACGCGTCGGATAGTTAAAAGTTTCTTTACCGAGAAGACACATCCGGTAAACCTTGCAGTTTTTCGTATAGTATTGTTTCTCACTGTAATCAATACGGCTGATGTGTCAGATGTAATCTGGTTTAGTGAGTTCCCTAAAGAATTGTTATTTGCCCCGACCGGGCTCGAATGGTTATTTAATTACATACCCCTCAACGAAACATGGGCCAGGGTGTCGAGTCTTTTGTTTCTTTTTTTCTGTTTTACTGGAATGATAGGTCTCTTTACGCGCACTTCAGCGCTGTTGGCCGTGATTTTTGGTTTCTACGTGCTTGGCATCCCTCAATTCTTTGGTAAGGTAAGACATTACCACCATCTCATATGGTTCCTTGCAATCCTCGCGGCTAGCCGGTGCGGAGATGCGTTTTCAATTGATGCAATTCTTGCTGCGAGAAAGAGAGCCGATCAGGGGATAACTGATCCTCCCGGTCCTTCTCAGGCTTATGCTTTGCCCCTTCGGTTCGTATGGCTTTTAATGGGTGTTATATATTTTTTCCCCGGATTTTGGAAATTTGTATGGGCGGGCCCGGATTGGGCTTTTAGTGACAACTTAAAATTTAGACTTTATAAAACATGGTTTGAATTCGGCGATTGGACACCTTTTTTCAGAATAGATCAGTATCCTTTTTTGTATAAACTAGCGGCACTTGGAACAATTGTTTTTGAATTAACATTTATCTTCATCATTTTCTTTCCGCGAATACGTTTATTGGCTGTTGTCGGAGGACTCTTACTGCACAACTTAACCAATGTGTTTATGCGTATACCATTCTGGTGGCTTCAATCATGCTATGTTTCTTTTTTTGATTGGAATGCGATTTTTCACCGAATTGGCCGTTGGATTTACAAGGATGAAATGTACCTCTTTTACGACGGAAACTGCAAGAGTTGCCGTAGAAACATTGCATATTTCAGAGTTTTTGATGTTTTCGGTCGTGTAAGTTATGTAAATGTCCTCGGCGAAGAGGAAACCGAAAATAATGACTGGCATTTATTGGATTATTCAGCTATTAAGACAAACATGTACGCAGGTGTCGGTTCGAGGAGCTTGCCTGGGATCCAAGTGTTTCAAGAAATTGCAAAACGCGTTCCAGTTTTCTGGCCAATAATCCCATTCTTATATATTTGGCCTCTAACAAGGATCGGTAACCGGCTATGTCATCATCCAGATCATTCGCGAAAATCAGTTGTTGTTAGGGCGCAATCTTTAAAGACAGCGGAATTCAGATCTCCTCAGCGAAGTTCAGCGGCGGTTGTAACCGTAGGAGGCTTCTTAATTTTTGTGAATGGCTTATTTGGTCTAGGCCATATAGTTTCATCCTGGCCTTTTGCTTGTTATCCGACATTCGAGCGTATAATGGGTCCTGAATCGAAAATAGAATCTCTCTCTATTTCTTTGACCGGTTCTACTGATGGATCCATTTCACTCGACGGATATTTATTAAATAGAGAAATTTACTGGACCAGGAGATTGGGTTTGATTCAGCATATTCTTTCGACAGATGACCAAGAGCTTTTGCGCGTCCGTCTAAAGGCTCTTTGGCAGATCTGGTCGCAGAAAGACCCTAGACTGAGGCAAGCAAATACCGTCGGATTTTACAGGGCTGTACTTTTTCCAAACCCTCCTGAACGGCAAGGACAAAATCATGCCCGACGAGAGTTGCTATTTGAGTTGAAATTGAAGCAAGACTAAAAGTAAATACCTAATCGATGATTATTTATTTAGTCTTAATTAAGGGGGTAAGCTAAGGTGAAAAACCGTGTTATAGTGATTGGGTTAGATGCTGCTGACCCTGACCTAGTCGAGAATTGGTCTAAAGAAGGGTACCTTCCAACCATGACTGCACTTATGACTCAGGGCTCTTGGGGGAGATTAGCCTCGCCGGCTGAAATCTCGACTGGACCTGTCTGGCCAACGTTTTTTGCTAGTATTTCCCCTGCTGAGCATGGAAGGTTTTTCTATAGGCAGCTAAAGTCCGGAACCTACCGAATTCATAAAAAATATGCCGTTAATATCGAGGCAAAGAATATGAATCTTTATGTAATGAGCTTATCAATGGGCTCGAAAATTTAGAAAATCCAGATACTGGGGAAAAGGCAGTAAGCGAGGTAGTAAGAGTGGATAAGCTTTACCAGGGAAAACTTCTATGGGAA
This sequence comes from Thermodesulfobacteriota bacterium, assembly GCA_036397855.1. Classification (NCBI taxonomy): domain Bacteria; kingdom Pseudomonadati; phylum Thermodesulfobacteriota; species Thermodesulfobacteriota bacterium. The sequence continues at coordinate 5,340 of DASWID010000137.1, forward strand.
CTACCAGACCTGATAGTCAAGTGGACTGGAGATGCTCCTATTAGAGCACTTTATTCCCCAGTTATAGGTACGGTTATGGGCCATAATCCTGAAAGAAGGTCCGGGGAGGATAAACCTGAAGGCTTTATTATAGCGCATGGAAAACATATTAAATCGGGAAAATATATTGAAGAAGGAGATCAAATGGACATAGCTCCTACTGTGCTCTATCTTATGGGACAACCTGTTCCAGGAAATACGGGTGGTAAGGTTCTATTAGATATCATCGAAGATGAATTTAAAGTTAGTAACCCGCCACGTTATCTAGAGCCTAGGGTTAACAAAAATTAGGGGGAAAATCAATGTATGAATTACCGCTCTTTCGGTAGCACCGGTTTACAGGTTTCGGAGATAGGTTTAGGATGTTCAAGTATTGGAAAACGTGCGAATGATGACAGGAAGTCAATTCTTGTACTGAATCGGGCATATGAGCTGGGAATAAACTTTTATGATACCGCTGACGGTTATGGATACGGCCGTAGTGAAGAACTAATTGGACGTACTCTTAAAGACCGGCGAAGCCAAGTAATAATTGCAAGTAAAGTTGGAACATTGTCTTCATCGCTTGGCCGAATTGGTAAGGTCTTACTCCCAGTTCTTGAGCCTATTCGCTACATTATCCAACCTCGGAAAGGTGCTCTTAAGAGATTATCAAGACCAAGGCAAGATTTTTCTTCTGCTTACATAAAAAAGCTATAAATAAAAGCTTAAGGCGGTTACAGACAGACCATATAGATTTATATCAGCTTCACAATCCTCCAACATGGATGCTAGAGCGAGGTGAAGTGTTTGAAACTCTGGATTGTCTCAAAAATCAGGGAAAGATTCGCTTCTATGGGGTGTCGGCTGAAACAGTAAGCGATGCTTGTATATGTTTAAAATATTCAAAGGTTTTACCTCTCCAAGTAGTACTTAATCTCTTAGAGCAGGAGGCGGTTAAAGAACTTCTTCCTTTGGATCAGCAAAAAAAATTGCTATTATTGCTCGTGTTCCCTTAGCACGAGGTTTACTTACAAAAAGAATGACTGTCCAAACCGGGCCGCTTATCGATAACAGGCAATTGCAATTAGGAAGAAGCAAGGCGGAAGAGTTTGCTTTTCTAGTAAATGGGAATCAAACACTTCCTCAGGCAGCTAGTCAGTTTGTCTTGCATCATCCGCAGGTTTCTGTGGTAATTCCCGGGACAAGTACCGTAAGACATTTAGAGGATAATATCAAAGCTTTGGAGTCTCCAACCTTAACAAAAGAAGAACTAGAAAAGATTGCTTTGTTAGCTCAGAAATCGTCTTACAAGACGGAAAGAATTGAAGTTTGAAATAGGAGCATTAAAGTATTATTTAAGTTCGGATGAGTTTTTGGCTTTTAAAAAAATGGCAAACCATTCAGAGGCGCAGAAAATTTTCGAAGTAGAATTGGGTCAACGAGAAGAGAGAATTAATCTTGCCAAGACTACGCTACTTTTAGCAAAGTGCGTCGAGTATCCAAACCTAATTGTCGATGAATACTTGAGTAAAGTAGCTCAAATGGCAGCCGAAATTGAGTCTCGATTAGGAGGTGAAAATAAGGACCCTTTTTCGCTGATAGATTTAATCAATCACTATTTGTTTGTCGAACAGGGATTCCAAGGTAATGAAGATGACTATTATGACCCTAGAAATAGTTTCTTAAATGATGTTATGGATAGAAAAACAGGAATTCCAATTACACTTTCTACCCTGTACATAGAAATTGCGGGAAGGGTGAGGCTGGCATTAGACGGGGTAGGCTTTCCAGGACACTTTATAGTTAAATATTCGGGATCAGGCGAAGAGATACTAATTGATCCCTTTAACAAGGGCAGAATACTATCGGAGAAAAACTGCCAGGATATTCTTGATAAGATGTATGGGGGTAGCGTCCGATTTCAAGAAAAAATGCTGATTGCTTCCACTAAGAAGCAAATGCTAAATAGAATGTTGAATAATTTAAAGGGGGTATACATCGGTTCTAAAAATCATCAAAAGGCTCTTTCAGTCGTTGAATTGATTCTTGAATTAACCCCTGATAATTGTTCGGAGATAAGAGATAGAGGGTTACTCTACTATAAGCTGGAATGCTTTTCCCAGGCACTTCAGGACCTGGAAACCTATCTTAATCTGTCTCCTGACGCTCCGGATACTGAGGCGATGCTTGCTATTTCTTCAAGGCTAAAGGATCTTGTGAAATTGATTAACTAACTAAAATTAGCCTATACACGCCTAGTTGTATTTTAGTAAACACGCGAGGTTTGCCTACCTACATCAAAAAAAGTAATAATTTTTATCTCTTTATTGGATTATGTCCGTTACTTCGGTAGAATTCCTACATTTTATATGAATAGAGGATATCAGATATGAGACAACTCAAAGGTTTGAATCGTTTTTTAATAGGGATATTACCTTTTCTCGCACTAACATTTGTATCCTGCAGCGTCGGAGATAATACGCCGCCCAATACAATTACCGATCTCAGTGTTGATAGCGGGTTAAGACTTTTAGAATGGACTGCCCCTGGTGATGACGGAAAAAGTGGAAAAGCCTCACTTTATTTTATCAGGTACCTTGACAATTCGCAGATTGAAGAGATTCTGGGTGTGCCAAATTTGGATAATGTTCCAACTGAAGTTATAGATGAAACGGTACTTAATAATTTGAATGACGGCATTCAAAACCCGACATTTGTTCCACCACAGAACGAAGGACTTCCGGAGAGTTTCTCGGCACCAAGGTTAGACATCACTGGCCAGATGCAATATTTTTATTCAATACAGTCAAGCGACGAAGTGGGCAGTGAGTCAAAGCCATCCAATGTAGTTACTGTTACGACTCAGCTGCAATCATTAAAATTTCAGGGCCCAGATACTTTATGTCCTGAGGGTCTCTCAATCGGAGCAGGGAATTTTACCAACACACAGGAAGATGACGATGACGGTATAATTAGGAATGATATTCTAATAGGCGATCCTTGTAGCGGAATAGTCTATTTATTCTTTGGCAGTAGTGATCTCTCTATAGACATATCATCTCCCGATGTGACTATTATCGGGAATGCAAATGATGGATTCGGTGCGTCGGTAACGGGGATTGGTAATTTTGGCGGTCCTGGACCTGCGTTGGCTGAGATCGGCATAGGGGCACCCGGATTCGATGGGAATACCGGAGAGGTTTTTATCATTTTTGGCGATAATCAGTTTCCGAGCGTAATCGATCTCAGTGCCGGAGATCAGCCTGACTTCTTGATTACAGGGGAAAACCAGGGCGATAATTTCGGTATAAACACTGTTGGATTTGCAAATGTTGGAAGAAGGGGTGATGAATTCTTTGTCGGCGCTCCCAATGCCGACTCTCAAACCGGAAAGACTTATCGATTTATAGGAAATCGATTAACGAATGGGGCTAGTTCTGCCGGCGATGCGAGAGGAATAATAATTGGGCAATCTCAAGGTGATTTGTTTGGTTCTGCTATCACGGATGCAAGCGGGATTAAATCCGGGGGCTCCGGTGAATATGCAATCAGTTCTCCGGGCTCGGGCAAGGTCTATTTATTTTTCGAGAGTGTATCCGGTGTGAAGGATCTTTCTGTTGATATATCGGATGTTTTAATCATACAGGGAAGTGTCGCAGACGAATTTGGATTGTCAGTATCAGGGGGAGGTGATATAGACGAAGACGGTGATGGGAAGACCGACCTTGTTATAGGAGCTCCAGCAACTGCTGACGATACGGGTTCCGTATTTTTCTATAGCGGAGACGATTTAGATGATGCCTTTGAAAATGGTACCGAGCCGATGTCCTCAACTCAATTCGTTGGTTTACCAGGATCAAGGTTTGGCGAGTCTGTTGGGGTTTTTAATCTTCTAACGCCCGATGTCACAACGAGGAAGAGGGCCACTGCCACGATCCTCCTGTTGGAGCAATCGAACGCAGACTTTGGCGTAGGGGCGCCTGGTACAACTAACGGTACGGATTTTATTTTCTTGGGTGGTAGCACCTTTCCAGAAGTCGTGAGTGCATCAGATGCCGATGTTACGATTGAAGGAGACCCATCTGAATCCAACTTCGGAGAGACTACAGCCGATTTAGGAGACGTTAATGGTGATCAAATAGAAGATTTTGCCTTATCAGGGTCGGGTTTTGTCAGAGTAGAATTCTAATTTGGCTTTGGCTAATCGCCAACCCATTTTTGTAACTTATCAATTTATTCGGGCAGGTCGGTTTAAATCATATTTGTTTTTCTCATCTATTTTGTTTTCACTTACTATTTTACCGTCGCTTAATATTACTATTCGTTTGGCATAGTCGGCTATATCTTTTTCGTGAGTTATCATAATGATAGTTTTTCCCTGGTCATTCAGTGATTTGAAGATTTCCAGTATTTCTATGCTCATCTTGGTATCGAGATTCCCTGTTGGCTCATCAGCCAGTATTATGCTTGGCTTGTTAACAATAGCCCTTGCTATTGCAACTCGTTGTTGTTGGCCGCCTGATAGTTGAGATGGTAGGTGATTTTCTCTACCCTCAAGACCCAACACACTCAATGCCTCATTTGCCAGTTCTAGCCTCTTATTCGATGGGGTGCCATTATATATTAGAGGGAGTTCGACATTTTCAATCGCTGATGTCCTAGGAAGCAAGTTAAAGCTTTGGAAAACAAAACCGATTTTCTCATTCCTTATTTCAGCAAGCCGATCCTTCTCAAGGTTCACTATGTTCTGACCTTCGATGAAATAATTGCCACTGGTTGGCTTATCCAAGCAGCCTATTATGTTCATCAACGTGCTTTTTCCCGAGCCTGAAGGACCTATGATGGATATGAACTCACCAGATTTTATGTTGATTGAAACGCCCCTTAATGCGTGAACATCAACCTCTCCCATATTATAGACCTTGTGAATATCTTCTAAGGAAATAACATAATCCATATTGTTAGAACCTCTTCGGCTTAGGAAGGACTATAGGGCCCAGTTCTTCGGAGCTTGACTTACCTTTCTGCGTTACTCCTATTATAATCTCCTGTCCTTTTTCAATGTCCCCACCTAAGATCTGGGTGAATATATCATCGCTAATTCCTGTTTCTACGGATATGGCCTTGAGGCGGCCGTTCTTAAGTAAGATCCAGACGGTGGGACTGTTTTGTAGATCGTTAGAATCTTGGTCAAGTGGAGATGATGGAAGAGGTATAAATCTTAACGCAGCCGTGGGTATTCGCAGCACATCGTTTTGATTTGCTACAAGAATCTGTACCTCTGCAGTCATTCCGGGTTTTAGTTTCAACTCATCATTATTGCTGACAAGTATAACTACATCATATGTCACAACATTATTGTTTGTGATTGATACATTTCTTATCTGTTGAATCCTTCCCTTAAATTGTTGGCCAGGATACGCATCGACCTCAAAGACGGCCTCCTGTCCTTCTCTTAACTTTCCGATATCGGCTTCACTTACATGTGCTTCGACCTTCATTTTTGTTAGATCATTTGCTATGACAAATAGAGGATGGCTCTGGCTCGGGCCGATGAATTCTCCAACACCTATGTTCTTCGAGATAATGACACCCTCAATCGGGGAACGAATCGCTGCAGAATTTAAATTGGATTCAGCCTTTTCTAGCTCTGCCTTGGCTATTTTAAGTTGCTCCATAGCGGAGGTATATTCTATTCTTGAATTTTCTAACTCGTATTTGGAAATTCTATCTGGTGTATTAATTAGTTCTTTATACAATTCGTATATTTTCCTTTTTTTCTCGGCTTCTGCCTGTGCCTTGCTCAGGGTCGCGTCAGCCTGTCTAACCTGTAATTCATACAAAGTGGGGTCGATCTGAGCGAGTATCTCGCCCTGTTTTACAATAGAGTTGAAATCTGCGTGAATTTGATTCACCACCCCTGAAACGTGCGCTACAACATCGACTGTGATCACCGGGTTTACTGTGCCCGATGCCGATATGTAGGCTGCAATATCTCCACTATCAATGGTCGCGGTATTATAGGAATAACTGGGGGACCTACTTACTAATTGACTATTTTTTAAAAAGAAGACTACTACTAGGGCAATCATAACGATCGCTAAGATAAGTAATTTTCTATTCATTACTCGTTTCGGCATTTGATTATTGGAATCCCTCAGTGTCGAGCATGCGTTTCATCGAACTAAATGTTAACTATTTTACTCGTTAATATGACTTTTAAAACTATATCCGCCATGACGCCATTTATTATTTAACCCTTACATGCTTTAGCTCGAGTATTCTCGTAACTTTGCCACATGGGGATCTTGTAGTTTTAATCAATAACCCTGCAGCAAGCTGCGAGTTATCGGTACCCAAACGATCAGTCTCTCATGTCATTGCTGTAGATGTTAGATATTTTGTGGACAAAAATCTTACAATTTCACGAATAGATTTATTTTCGTTGATCCTTTTCAGAATGAAAAGGATTTCAACGGCATTCCAAAAATTGCGTTAAGAGGATGAGTGTCATAGTCATGCTGAACTTGTTTCAGCATCTCTTGTTTCCATTAGATCCTGAAATAAATTCAGGATGACCGGGATGTGGTTGAGTTGAATTTTTCAGTCGTTATGTCATCCCCGAAATCAGTAGTCGGGGATCCAGAGGTAAAAGCATGGATTCCCTATTAAGGAATTAGGGAATGACAACAAGGGTACAGCCTCGTCCTGAACAAGGTCGAAGGGTTGCTTCTTTGTACCTGTGCTGAACTCGTGTCAGTATCAAGACAAAGAAGTTAGAAAGAAAAAAAATAGGATAATTTAAGAAAAACCTTTAAAGACCTTGTCCCGGAACTATCTTGCTCTTACAGCGATGACAGCGGAAACCCCTGTAGCAAGCTTCAGGGAATTATAAAGTTCAAAGTAGTCTGCCGCACGTTTGTTTAGTGAAAGTGTCATCCATTTTCTATAAATCTCCCGTTACCTTTTCAAGATTCGCGACTGAAATGTTATATAAAAAAACAGTTTGATAATATTGTGCTCCTTCTCTGAGATAGGTTCCAAATGCGTTTATTAATTCGTTTAAGCTTCCGATACCCAGGTCATAATTGGAAATCGAATTTTGTAGTAGTTTCTTGGCTTCTCCGAAACCCTCATTTTCATATTCAAGATTGTTGTTATTCTCTTTCATATCAAGGTATGCCTTTTCCACTTCAAGATCTATGTCTTGGAGGAAAGTATCTTTCTCTTTCAGGGATTTTGAATACTCGGCCTCAGCCTCGTTTAAATCTGCAGAAATACCATAATTGAGCACCTGCCTTATACCGATTCCCGCTCCGCCAATTATTGTATCTCTGAATATAGTAGATTGGTTATACCTCAGGGTTCCGCCTACAAAGATCGTGGGATAGTAATCGCTCCGCTCTCTTGCTACAGAATGCAATTTGGATTCAATCCCTGCATTTAAGGCCTTGAGTTTTGGCCTGTTTGCCTGGGTCTTCTCCTTATAATAACCTAACTCATCCAGCTTGAACTCAACTGGTTTTAAATCGTGTGAATCGATATCAAAGGAGTCTTTTTGCTCAATTGCCAGCATCCTCGTCAGCTCGGCTCTGGCAATATCTATCTCCTTTTCTGAACTGACGGCGTCTTTATTGACATTGGAAAGTAAAATTCTTAGGTTGAGTTTATCCATCTGAGTTGCCTTAGGAGAGCCAACTCTGATTAACTCTTCCACACTACTAAGAACCCTCTTAGCTTCGTCCCTTCCCTCGATGGCTAAGTCATTAAGAGCATATGCTAACTGCAGATTGTAGTATGCTGTTTTCGCTTGGGTTATTGTGTCGTTTCTCGCCTCGCTTATATTTGCAATGGTTGCCTCGACCCCTTTTTCCGCTCTTTTTTCGTCTGAGCTTATCTTACCAAAGGTATAGACCGGCTGGAAAAGATCTGCCCTTATTACTGTGAAGATTCCACCGGTTATTACCGCACCGTCGAATTGAGGATATTTTTCAGCCTTTGCCTTTTTTACCTTACTCTGAGAAATATCTAAATCTTTGTCTAGAACCCCCAAATCCGGGCTTGTAATCAATACTCTTTCCAAAATTTCCTCCAAGGTAAAGACGTTGTCATCAGCAATCGTGTCAACAGCAAGTATTAGAAATGTGCATAAAGTCAATAATCTTATCATCGGAAATCCTCCTTATCCTTTTCAATAGTTACAGTTGTCATTATATAACAACTTTCATTAAATTTAACGACAGTTTCTAATTATCTTCTTATTAATAAAAAAGGGGAATCTCCTGCATATCACCTAGCACTCGTAATGTCTAAACTAATTAGGGATCACGAACACCCATATGAAATTATCCCTTTATATAGTAAGTAAACGAACTCTTAAAATCTAAATAGTCGGCTTCTGCGGGTCATATGTACTGTTTTCAAAGTTCCGACGCAATTAAGGTTTAAAAATATGACTTTCAAAGATGAACGTTGCAACAATCAACTTTTTCTTTAAAATACAGAGATGGGTTTTGGAATTTATATACATATTCCGTATTGCGTAAAGAAATGTCCATACTGCGACTTTAACTCTTACGGTGTTGGAAAACTTATTCCAGAGGTTGAATATACCGAAGCTTTACTCGCGGAATTAGGCATATATAGTGACGCAATCGCCCGCTATCCTCTAACGTCTATCTTCTTTGGCGGTGGAACCCCCTCTTTGTTTTCATCTGAGAGTATAGGGAGAGTCATCAACAAGATTCTGGGGATCACATCTCCATCGGATTCACTTGAGGTGTCTATTGAAGTAAACCCAAAGACAGCCGACCTTGGTAAACTCCTCTCTTTTAAGGAGGCAGGAGTAAACAGGGTGAGTCTAGGTGTGCAATCATTCGCTGAGAAAAAGCTGGAATTTTTAGGGAGGATAAATTCACCCGAAGACAGCATGAGGATACTGGCGGATGTAATAAAGGCCGGATTTGAAAATTTCAACGCCGATCTGATGTATGGTTGTTCATTTGAAACACCGGAAGAGTGGAGGTCGGAGCTCGATAAGTTGCTTGGATTCAATACAACCCACGTGTCAGCATATTGCCTCACTATAGAGGATGATACAGAGTTTGCGGGATTATACTCGAAGGGGAAATTAATACTTCCCGATGAGGAAACGCTCTCCGATATGATCTCTTTAACTGGTATTGTACTTGCGGGCGCAGGCTACAACCAGTATGAAATATCGAACTTTGCTAAGCCTGGGTTTGAGTGTAGGCACAACATGCTCTACTGGAGAGGAGAAAATTATATTGGAATTGGCGCTGGTGCGCACTCACATCTTGATAGATGTTTACAGTCTGAGTGGGGAGCGAGATGGGGTAACGAAAAAAATCCTTCAGCGTATATCAAAAGGGTTATTGAAGGCAACAATCCAGTGGCTTTCATGGAGATTCTTGACAGGCAAACGGCACTTAAAGATAGGGTTTTAATGGGGCTTAGATTAGGGGAGGGGATCGATCTGGGAAAAATAGAGGATAGATTTTCAGTGAGCCTGATGTCTAGAGAGCTTGATTATTTAATCAGTGATGAATTCATTGAGCTCTCGGATAATAGGGTTAGCTTTAATAAAAAGGGGCTTTTGGTTTCGAATTCAATAATTTATAAAATACTTGAGGCTGTAGCTTACTGAGGGATATTAATTATTTTTTTTGATTTTACATGATACTTTTTTTCGCCGAGCTCCAAATAATACTTTCCGCTTTCTTCCTTTAGGTATTTGGTGATCTCGTAATATGCAGGTCTATTAAATCTGGCATCAAATGTCCCGCCTTTCACCTTCGTGTAAGGTATGTTTTCTTTGTTTAACATCAGGGTTCGGAAATCAAGTTTTTCCTCAGTCTCGTCATTCAGGATTAAATAGATGCCATCTTCGCGTTTATCTATCATTTTTACTACGAATGGAGTATCCTCTACATGAGCGTAAACCTTTCCTCTTCCCTCGTCGAGATAGTATCTGCCTTCTTCGTCACGTCTGAGCAGCCTGTTGTTGTAAAGGTATGTCCATCTGTGGAGGACTGGAATGCCGTCTTGGAACCAATTGCCATTTTTATCTATGAAAATTCTCGGAATGGTTTTATCTGTTTTTTGATTCGACATTTGCCCAATGGTTTTAGAGTCAATCAAGGTATCATAAGTGAATTGTTTAAATTGCGTATAGATAATATTATATGAAATGGTTTGATATTATCACTGATTCTGTCATTTCGCCTACCTTTTGTCATTCCGAATGAATATGAGGAATCTTTCCTTTCTCTTTGTATTTACCGACTTAACCACAAGATCTCTCACATTCGTTCGAGATGACAGACCGCGGGTAACATGAGGAGAGCGGGGGGGGTGTCCTTTCGCCCCCCTTGTCATTTCGAACGAAGAGAGAAATCTTTTCTTTCAAGAGATGCGCTGTCATCTATAATGTTCTTTTCACTTTAAGCTAAAGAAAACGTCTATTAGATATCGTTATTCATAGACCTCCAGTCTGGATTTTGCTCTTCAATCAGCTTTACCTTTTTCTTCCTCCTCCATTTCTTTATCTCCTTTTCCCTTTCTATAGCACACTCAACGTCCTCATGCACCTCACAATAAACGAGATTGTAACAATAGTACCTTCCAGCAAAGGATTCTTGATTTCCTCTATTCTCGTAATGCTGTTGAAGCCTTTTTCCTATATCGTTGGTTACACCGATGTACAGGGTGCTCCTGGTCGGGTTTGTTGTAATGTAAACATAGTAAATGTGTTCCTTCATAGTGGTAACGCGATTTTCTGCCTAGAGGTAAGTATAATCCCACCATTGTAATTTGAGTCTTGTCATTTTCACCAGTTCTGTCATTCCGAATGAATATGAGGAATCTTTCCTTTGTCTTTGTATTTAACTACTTAACCACAAGATCTCTCACATTCGTTCGAGATGACAGACTGGGGTATCACGATGACAGAAAAAAGTCGTCATTTCGACCACTTCGTTATACTCACTGCAGGCCCTTCGATTACCGCAGGACAGGCTCCGGGAGAAATCCATGTTTCGACTGCAGGGAGAAATCCCTTAAGACTATTCACACCGTTCAAAACTGTTTTTAAGGAAAATATCGATATAATCATTCCCCCAACACCTTCACGACAACCCTTTTTCTCCTCTGCCCGTCAAATTCAGCATAGAATACTCTCTGCCATGGACCAAGGTCAAGATCGCCTTTTGTGATCGGCACAATTACCTGATGGTGCACTATAAGATTCTTTAGGTGTGCATCACCATTATCCTCTCCTGTCTGATGATGTTTATAATCCTTCCTATAGGGGGCAAGCTTTTCAAGCCATTCCCATATGTCTTCAAATAGACCGTCCTCAAGATCGTTGACGTAAATTGCCGCGGTTATGTGCATGGCCGAGACAAGTACAAATCCATCGTCGACTGAGCTTTTTTTCACAATACCTCTTACGGTATCTGTAATGTGAATTATCTCCCTCCTTTTCTTTGTATTGAACCATAGATATTCTGTATGACTCTTCATTTGTTTTCCTCCCTATTGTAAGTAGCCTAAAATATTAAACATTTGCTTCATTATTCATGTCATCAATAGGATATGTGATTTTAGGCAAGTTGTGGTAATGCGGCCCGTAACGGTCCTGGAATAGCAGGGAAGCAACGACAGGTGGGACTTTCCAGTCTCGCATAAAAAAAGCGGAGTTGGAAAAACACCCCTCTCGCCTTTAACCCTCGAGCGAGGTAGACGTGACTGCATTATAACGGAGAGGAATAGGATTAGTCCCTATTCTCCCCGTCTGAGTTTATTAAAAGCATAACCGAAAGCGATTTTATATTCTCGTTTAAGCAGGAGGAGGGATGCAAGGATTGTACATGAAGTCAGG
>DASWID010000138.1 GCA_036397855.1 Thermodesulfobacteriota bacterium
ATCCTCGCCAGTGTTAATGGAGTGTACTTGGTATATCACGTCAAGTTTATCCTGATAGTCCACGGCGGTTATGAACGATAAAAATTCGAAACCATCGTTTTTCAGGTTTTCTGCTTTTTGAAGTACTTCGTCAGGTGAGACGTAATCTCCGGAACGCGGAAGGTCAGGCAGATTTTTTGGTTTAGACTTTGGACTTCCCTCGCTGACGAGTTCCTTCGATGCGATATTGAAATGAGGATTTGTGGCTTCATTGGAAATAATTTCTTGAAGCTTTAGAATACCTTCCATGAACGCCTCGGGGTTTGGAGGACAGCCAGCGACATATACGTCCACAGGAATCACCCAATCTACCCCTGGAACTACACTATAGATATGACGATAGTGATCTCCGGATATGGCACAGCTTCCAGCGGCGATCACCCATTTCGGATATGGCATCTGGTCGTATAGCTTCCTTATGCGCTCCGCCATCTTAACGGTTACGGTACCGGCAATTATCATTAAATCGGACTGCCTTGGAGATGCCCTCGTAATGATGCCGAACCGATCGAGGTCAAACCTGGATGCGAATGTCGCCATCATTTCAATCGCGCAGCAGGCGAGTCCAAACGTCAGGGGCCACAGGCTGGATTTCTCGGCCCAGGAAAATATCCTCTTTGTGGAGGTTAGAAATATATTGATACCCGGAACCTGTATGAACTCCCCAAGTTGCTCAAGTCCCAATCGCGGTTTTTCTTTATCACCGTCTACTGGTTGCGCTCCCATCTAATGGCCCCCTTTTTATAAGCATAAATCCATCCAAGGAAGAGAATTACGAGAAAGATAAGCATCTCTATAAATGCAACGATACCCAACTTAGGTAATGCTAAAACCCACGGGAAAATGAATGCCGCCTCAACATCGAATAACACAAACACGAGCGCGATCAGATAAAACGAAACTGGAAAGCGAACCCATGCATCTCCCACCGGATCTTCTCCGCATTCATAGGGTTGGAGTTTTACCGGGTTATACTTGGGGTCTCTGAATCTGATTAGCCTTGCAACAAACAGGGTTACGACTGCAAAGAGAAGAACCAAACACAAGTAAATGATAAGATTGATGTAGGAAATCAAACGCCTCACCCTTTAGTTAATAATTTTTAACACATATTCATGCAAATTGAAAGTTTGTAGGACACTTCAGCTTTGATCATAAAATGTAGATATTGAAAATGATGAACTGGATTCCCGCTCACAATGCACAGGAATGGCTAATCATTGTGGAGATCTAAAGGTCGGCGCCGCATTTGCATCTTATAATATAGTTGCTTACCACTACGTAAAATGTTTATTTATCAGCATGTTATAGAAGTAATTAATGAGCTGCTCAAGGTCAGAAATAAATATTTCAACTATTTCATATTTGGCTTCATCGGATCTCAGATAATCCCCCAGGGCATGCTTTGAATCCAGATTGTTGAGATATAGCTCCAGATTCTCATCGAATGAATTTTCAAATGTTTTTTCTCTATCCTCGAGTATTGCTTCAATTATTCCTTGATCCTGTAAATCATATTTTTTCCTTTCAATGGTTTGGATGAGTTGCTCTTTCAGGTCTTCCACCTGTGTATCGGTATATTTAACAAGTGTATTCACAAAAATAATAGCTAAACTATTTTTATACATTCTTAATATCTAATATACCTGAAACAGTTAAAAGATAGTTATGCAAGCGTGAGTTTAAGGATATGACTATCTTGAAGTGGACTGATCTTCTTCATTCTTAATTTCTTCGTTTAACCTTGTTATCCACCACCTTGCCCATCTACGATTAATATACCAATCGGGATAAACCTGTGGATTTTTCTCATCGATAATCTCTCGAAAAACCTCTTTGGCTTCATCATATCTTTTTTGCCTTTTCAGGTTTATACCCAGATAGATCTTTGTAGAGGAGGTATGCGGGTCGAGCATTACGGATTTTCTCAGGTAGCTTTCACCAAGGTTGAGGTCACCACCCAGCATAGCCGGTAAGTATGTAAGCAAAGTCCCCTCCATCGCAATTCCATATGCGTGATCAGGGTCAAGCTCCAGGATAGTATCGATTTCTTTCCTAACGCGAGGAAGCATGAAAAGCGAATTTAGAATTCCCTGCGTCTGTCCCAACGTGGAAAGGTTTGCGACAAAG
>DASWID010000139.1 GCA_036397855.1 Thermodesulfobacteriota bacterium
GCTATGGATTGGACATGGCGGAGGAGGGACGGAACCTTCCAAATCTTTACAATATTGAGTAGCACATTTCATAAATTTATTTGATAGAAGTTCTTTCGAACGCCGGAGACCTCAAACCGGCCATTTCTCTTTTCTGTATCCCATGTCCCAGAACATCCACTCATATCTGCTTGTGGTTAAAAAATGAATTTTCATCTCATTTTTTTCATCTTGATTTAATTTTTTCGAAATCTTGTTTGTCAAATTTAAAACGGCTTTTACGACATCTGCAAATTCTTCTCCACCATAGGTGTCTATCCACCGCTGGTAAAGCGAGCTGGGGGAGCCCTTTGAAATAAGCGCCTTACCCACCTCCCAATAAATCCAGTAACAGGGAAGGAGTGCGCCTACAACTTCATGAAATGGAGAGGTGTATGCTACTGAAAGAAGATAGCTAGTGTATGCAAGGTTTGTGGGAGCTAGGGGAGTTCTACTAACCGTTTTAGGACCGATTCCAAAATCTCGGAAGAAGCTATCGTGAAGAGTACGCTCAACCTTTAGGGCTCCAGCGGAGTGTTCGTTGAACATTATGATCCAATCTTCTACCGGAGACTTAGCTGCTGTAATACTCAATGATTTTGCGAACTCACGCAAATAGAGGGCATCCTGGATGATATAGAATTTAAAGCTTTCTTTATCTAGCGAGCCATCGGTTAGTCCTTTGATAAACGGGTGAGTAAGAATCGACCTGTAGATCGGCATAATTTCTCGCCACATTACTCTAGTGAATTGTATCGCCATCCCCGTCTCCTATATTTAAACGTATGTTAATATATAATGGTGCTGTATATTTCATGATACTTATTATATTGTGAACAACAAGAATGAAATGTAGATGCGGTATAATTATTATGTTTGTCATTTCAAGTCCTAAAGCGGATAAAGCTTGAAGTTCTGCTTCAAGGATTGTTCCTTGACTCCGTTGATGATCAAAAATGGGAGTAGATATGTCGGTAGATTCAGAGCAAGAGGCAGTCTTGAGGGTAAATGAAAGATTTTATAAGGCGCTGGGGACTAGGGATCTTCAGTTAATGGACAGTGTATGGGTTCGTGAATCCAGGGCAGGTTGTGTTCATCCAGGTTGGATAATGCTAAAGGGGTGGGATGCACTGAGGCTAAGCTGGGAAAATGTGTTTGATCCGAGGGATCAGGTGGATGTGGAACTCTCAAATGTTATCGTCGAGGTCAGAGGGAATTTAGCCTGGATCACATGCATTCAGAAGCTTAAATATAAGAGCCGAACCCCGGTTGGAATAAATATATCTCAATCAACCAATATCTTTGAGAGACATGATTCCGGGTGGTTAATGGTTTTGCACCATGCCTCCCCGATTCCAATAGCTGATTTTGAAGTTGAGGGAGAAAGCCTGCAATAGTACTTAAGAAGTTATTGTGACTTTTAGTGTTTTTTAACCTGTAGGAAAACAGAGTCTTCAAGCGATGATAACGGGGAAAACATCTTCTGAGATAAGATTATTAATACTACTTTGAAAAAAAAAGAAACGCAAACGCCTGGCCACCCACGCTCTTTCTTCCCCATTTAAGGGGGAAGATTAAGATGGGGGTGTTTTTTTATGTATTGGTGACCTCTAGGTCGCAATAAATATCAGATAAATATATCATCTCTAGCGCCGGACTTGTTTCAGGAAGACAGGGAAAAAAACTAGCGTACACTAGTCCCCCACCTTAATCCTCCCCTCCTTCGCTTTCACTCAGGACAGGCTCCAGTGGGGGAGGAAATGATAGTTCTTACCAAAAATCACAGTAAGAAAATTGGAAACGATTGTTCAGCTAATTCTTATATTCAGACATGAAATGATCGAGCTCAGTTATAAATTTTTGTTTTTCTTCTTGAGTCAAAAATGAAGCATCAAAGGAATTTTTTGCTATCTGATATAAATCATTTTTATCCAGATTTAGTGCTTCTGTAATTGCCACATAATTCTGAAATATGTAGCCGCCAAAATATGCAGGATCATCTGAGTTTACTGTCGCACATAGACCCAGGTCCAGTAACTTCTTTAAATTGTGTTCTCTGATTGAGTTAAACAGACCAAGCTTCACATTCGAAATGGGGCAAACGGTCAAGGGTATGCGCTCTGATTTTAATTTTTCTACCAGTTCGGGGTCCTCAACGCAACGAACACCATGGTCAATCCG
>DASWID010000140.1 GCA_036397855.1 Thermodesulfobacteriota bacterium
TATAAATGTGCTCCTAGATTCTCGAGAAGCATCTGGGGAGCTCTATCTTCCTGGAGAAATAGTGGTAGCGAAGGGTCATGGCCTCTTTGTGTTGACGAAGAAGGTTCTACTCAGGTGTAGTTTCGGTTACACTGTTGATTCTGCAGGCTTACACAAATTCCCACATACTGAGTTTGAGATCCAGATCGAAAGGGTAAGTTCTTTGAAATCGGATAAGTATTTAGGTTGTTTTGATTCTATGTCTGTTGAATTTCCAATTGAGGTTCGAAATTTTAATAAGGGAGATAGCTTCATACCATATGGTATGAACGAATTTAAAAAATTGAAGAATTATTTTATTGATGAGAAGATACCTAAGTTTCTTAGGTGTCGAATTCCTATTTTCCTTTGTAAGGGCGAGATAATGTGGATTGGAGGAATGAGGGTTGATGAAAGATTTAAGGTTATCGACAAGAGAAAAAAGGTCTTGACCATTCGATTAATTAAACCCAATTTCGAAAAATTGCAAATACAATAGTTTTCACTAAAGGGGTAGGCCACAAGTCTTGCTTCCAAATAATCTTTGACCCCCACCTTCAATCCTCCCCCACAAATGTGGGGGGAGGACTAAGGTGGGGGTATCTCTATCTGTTATTCGAGGCCCCCATTAAAGCCAAGTAACCGGCTCCTAAAAGCCCCGCATCATCCCCTAATTCGCTTTTTTTAATCTCGACATATTCCATAGGAGCCCTAAGGCCCCTTTTCCGTGCTTCAATCAATGCGGATGCAATAAACAAGTCCCATGAGTTTGAGAGACCGCCGCCGATTATTATCATCTCAACATTCAAGAGATTTGTTAGGTTAGCGATTGCCATTCCCAATGCCTTCCCGAATGATTCCCAGATTTCATAAGAAAATTTATCTCCGATTCTTGCTGCCTTGCCTACTATCTCAGGAATATCATGAATGGTCACATGCCTAATTTCGTTTCTTAAAATCGTATTCAGATTTTTATTTCTTAAACCTTCTTTCACCATTCTTCTAATGGCCTCAGCGGAAGCGAAGCTTTCCAGACATCCAAAATTCCCACAATTACATTTTGGTCCATCAGGGTCAATCGTCATATGCCCGATTTCGCCTGCCATGCCATTTACACCTCGCCACAGCTTCCCATTTAGTATTATCCCGCCACCTAAGCCGGTTCCTAGGGTAAGAATAATGAGTGAATTTACGTCCTTACCTGCCCCGAGCCACCACTCCCCAAGGGCCGCACAATTGGCGTCATTTTCTGTGACGACATCGATAGCTGACCCAAGTTCGTGTATAAGCTTTTCTTTAATAGGGTAATCCTTTACTTCGGAGATATTTGGGGCTTGAGTTAATATCCCTTTATCAACATCTATTATCCCGGGAATGCCGATTCCTATACCTGAAATGTTTTCATCTGCTATCATTTCAGTCAAAAGGGATATCAGGTTTTCCATGACATATTCTATGCCTTTTTTTGCGTCGGATGATCTACTCTTACGGCTGACTATTTTTCCGTTTCTATCTATCGAGGCGGCTCTTAGGTTGGTTCCGCCTATATCTACACCGATCACTACTTTATCCATATCGACTCTTCATTGATACTGATTTGAGTTTTGGAACTATTCTTCATCGTTTAATAATTCTTTTCCCGAACTGATTTTAGCATAAATATCGTTAGTATTTATGATTGATAATCAAATGCGGTTGGAATAATTGAATAATTAGTTGTTAGCTCAAACTCGAATTTTGTTGTCACTTCACTTTTATTATAATAATGTATAGGGGCTTTTTACGTTAATTAAATGTATTGCGGGAGAATTTATGGAATATGGTTTAACAGAAGAACAGGAGATGATAAGGAATCTTGCAAGAGATTTTGCGAGAAATGAAATCGCTCCAGCTGCGAATATATATGATAGAACGGCTGAATTTCCTCATGACATTTTATCAAAGGTGCGTGAAGTGGGGTTGATCAATCTGTGTATACCCGAAGAATATGGGGGCAATGATCTAACCCCAATTGAGAGGATTTTAGTAACCGAGGAACTGGCATGGGGTTGTACCGGCATTACAGTTGCTATAACTGTAATTAATAGTCTTGCAGCTGAGCCTATTCTTCTTGCTGGGACAAATGAGCAGAAGAAAAGATATCTGGGAATGCTATCCGAGGGATTGGGTTCATACTGTGTGACCGAACCTAACGCTGGTTCGGATATGGCTTCCATTAGTACTCGAGCCAGGAGAGTCGGTAGAGGATTTGAACTCGACGGACAAAAGACATGGATATCTAATGCACACGAAGCGTCTTTTTTCGTCGTCTTTGCCAGGACCGATTCGGAGGCTGGTCATCAAGGAATTAGTGCATTCATAGTAGATCGAAAATTACCTGGTGTAGAAGTGTCAAAGAAACTCCCGAAAATGGGACAGCGTGCTTGTGATTGTTGTGAAGTGATTTTTAAACGGGTTGAACTTCCACCCGAAGCTCTATTGGGTCAAGAGGGAGACGGTTTTAAACTTGCGATGCGTGTCTTTGACAGTAGCCGTCCCATTATAGGTGCACTTGGCGTGGGACTTTCACAACGAGCTCTAGATGAGTCTCTTCGATTTGCTAAAGGGCGCGAAGCATTTGGTCAATCTATTCTTGGATTTCAGGGGGTTGGGTTTAAAATTGCTGAAATGGCCATGAGGACTCAAGCATCAAGGCTTCTGACCTATCATGCCGCCTATAAAAATGCCATTGGTCAGCGTAACACCCTAGAAGCTTCATATGCGAAGACATTTGCCTCCGACACTGCAATGTGGGCTGCTACCGAGGCTGTTCAGATTCATGGTGGATATGGTTACAGTGAAGAATATCCGGTTGAAAAACTCATGAGAGATGCAAAAGTCCTCCAGATTTATGAGGGGACTAACGAAATCCAGCGGGTCATTATGGTTAGGGAGTTATCGAAGTAGTTATGTTCTACTGGCGGGTTTAGGTCTAGGTATATGACGGGTAGCACACCAGTCCCTTCGACAAACTCAGGGCAGGCTTGCTGGTGTGTGAAATTGCAACGAGCAAGCCTCATTGCCTACCCTTTTGGAAATCAAAAGTTTGGGATAAATTTACACTTGTTGGATAAAAGTACTCACGATGACGGAAAAGGATGGGCATGAAAGCCATTGTCATTGCGAGACTGACACTTCAAATGATTTCAGTGCAGGCTCCGTCAGTCGTGGCAATCTCCTCCTTCTCGATCTCAGGAGATCACTTCGCAATTGCTCGCGATGACGATTTTGGCTTTGATTTTGAGGACTAAAGGCGATCTTCGGATTGCCTCAATTAGATGCGAGACTGGAGGACTGAAGCCCTCCGCTATGCTTTACAACAAATGATCGCGTCGCATGTAATTTTCCTCCATCAGTTGGGGTTCCCTCCCCCTTGAGGGGGAGGAATGAAGGTGGGGTGATTAATTGTTCACCCGTTAATGAGATAATACCTATGTATGTAAAAACATGGTGCTGATTTATTTGCTTGAACCAATTATCATTATGGATGATCATAGTTAACGATGCCGCAACGAAATAAGTACATTTCCTGCTCACAGGTTTCACTAAACGCAAGCGAAGAAATCTTTGCTACTGCCCCAAGGGTAGACGTCTGGTTTTTGTTGGAATACAGGGGACACTGGTCAGATAAGGCCTTTGCCAGTAGTAAGGTTCCCGAAATTGTCAAAAAAAGACTCGAAGAGCATCTCGAAAGAATACCTAATTCACGTCTTCAACTAATAAAAAGACAGAATAATCGTGAGGAAATGTTAAAGTTCTATGTTGTTCTGAGTGATGAATTAGATCCAAGACTTTATGAAGTAGATTTAGATAAATACGAAGATCTGCTGGAATTGGATCTAAGCAGAATCCTGGGGAATGCTCTCTATTTAAGAAACGAGCCTATCTTTTTAGTATGCACAAATGGTGAATATGATAAATGCTGTGGGAAGTATGGCGTGCCTGTGTATTTAGAAGCAGCTAAGAATGAAAATGGTTTCAAGGTATGGCGAACTACTCATCTAGGCGGTCATAGATTTGCAGCGAATTTGTTGCATTTACCATTTGGGATTTATTACGGCCGGGTAAGGGATATCAATGTCGCCAAATTGATAAAGGACTCTATAAATCGTAACATAAAACTCGAACACTACCGTGGTCATTCCTGTTACAATAAAGATGTGCAAGCCGCCGAGTTCTTTTTAAGAAATTTGACCGGGGAAACTGAAATCTCAGCTTTTCAATTTAAAGAAGCTAACCATAAGCGTGAAGGAAATTTAATTTTTGAATTTATTTCAAAATCGGATGGCAAAAGCCATTTTATTCATGTTCAAAAAGATAGGTCTGCTCTGTTTAACTATACAAGCTGTGGGGATGATGAGAAATCTCAAATAGCACAATATAGATTAGTTGATTATAAGTGAAAGGGTGTAAGTATTATCTCTGTTGTTCAGAAGTGCCGTTTAATTTTGAATGTTGTATTGAAATTTCAGGCCATAAATCTTGTGATATAGGAGTATTAAGACCTCGCTGATTTTTTACGTTGATTTTATAAGCGGGTTTAAATCTTGGAATTCCTTCCAGGCCCTTTGAAAATCTTCCATATCTTTTTGTGCTTTGGCCATGGAGTTCATAGCTCTTGTACCTTTCTCAATAATCTCATAAAACTTGACGCTTAATTCTATAGGCAGATTCATCATTTTAAACCACTCCTCATACGGATTTTTCATTGAAATCTCCTTCGTTAGATTTTAAGATCAAACCTTATTAATTATAACGGTAAAGAACAGCCTCTAATATACAATGTAAGTTGGGTTTGGATTGGGAGATAAACAAGATTATCTCCCTATTTATCTGTAATATAAAGTAGTTTCATTGAATAGGGGACGAGCGCAGTTTTACTGAGATGATAATACCAATCAGTAGACGGTTAGAGCCTTAGCCTTTCAATTTCGTTGATTGTGCAGCCCTGAGATGGATGTGTTAGTGTGTCCTTATTCTCAATCAATAGCCTTTTAATAAACCTACCAGCGATATTTGTACCAACCTTGCTTCTTACCCTTATACCACCCCGGAGGGCCATAGATTACGGGGCCGGGCTGGACATAAACAGGAGGTGCAACAATCACGGGAGCCGGCGCTACGTAAACCGGCGGGGGAGGTGCGACAATCACCGGAGCCGGGGCCACTACGACTGGAAGCGGTAAGCCCACGCCTATATTGAAGAAGAAATTTGTCTTCGCCATCGAAGTAGTTGGAACCAGTAAGATCAAGAATAGAATTGCTAATAAAAGGAATCTTTTCATTTCGCATTCCTCCCGATGAAATAGTCTCGTCAATATAAACTCAGGATACAGAAAAAAGGTTTCACGCTGTGAAAATCGTCAGATGTATCTGGAGTGCCCGAGGATGAAACACGAGGAATGCAACCCTATCGGGACAAGAACGTCTCGACTATCCATGATAGATACCGTTGTCAATAACGATAGGCGGGGTTTTCTAACCCCGCACGGGTCAAAGAAACATGCGGAATGGAAACCTGGCCCGGGTATCGTCGAAGGACGGTTTCCCCTACATACGGTGGTAATCATGACGTTTATTAGACAAGCCCGCCGTTCTTGCTGGCGGGTTGTTGTGCGGATCTGCAATACCTTCAGATTTCGGGACAAGAATGTCCCGACTAGTGCGCCTGAGATGGCACATAATCAGAGCGGTGAGAGTCCGCTCCAAGCACACGTTCTCCGGCTTGTAGCCAACTGTAACTGCATTACCGTAAGGTAGGGTGGGAAGCAACAGAAGGCGAACGGTTAGTCCGTAACGTTTAGTGAACTCGATTCGGCCCCATAATGCGGCGAGCCTGCTAGTCAATGGCGAAGCCCAGACCCTGAAGAGAACAGGGAAGTCCACCACGCTGAAGGGTAACGTGCTAAAGCGATGGTGGGGGTTATGGGGTGATTGGAGACGGAATGACTGGAAGGTCATGTGCAGGAATCAGGGATATCCATACGCTGAAATGGTGCGGTGAATGGAAGTCAGAGCCTTCATAGTAGCGATGAAGTCCCGTAATGGGGATGGAGCGAAGGGAGTCCATGTTGACAGCCCTCGATACGGGGGTTGTCAATCGTCGCAACGCTATTGACCGGAGAGCCGGATGCGGGAGATCCGCACGTCCGGTTCGGAGGGAGGGGGAGAGCTTATCACTCTCTTCCTACCCCTATTCCATGTTAAATACCGTTATCAATGACGATAGGCGGGGTTTTCCAACCCCGCATGGCTGGAACGTAAGGAATGGGAGCCTATCTGGACTGAAATGTGCAGTCATGCGCCGATAAGAAGGCGCATCGAGCGTGCACCAGCGAGGCCGGCATGGCGGCTTGCTTTGAGAGGCCTGTCAAATCCAGCGGGTCACCAGTATATCCCCGGCGCGGTCTGCGATTGCCATGATGGTACCGACCGGATGGGCCGCCACGACCGTCGGGATAAGCGATGCATCGACCACGGCCACATTCTCCGTGCCGCGCAAGATCAGGGTCTCTGGATCGACGCTCCCTGCGCACCCGGTCAACACACCCAACTGCGATCCGACGCCCAATGCCAGACCCGCGTGAGCGGCCTGGCGCAAGAATTCTCGCCTGTTACTTCGTGCCATACACAATCTCCTGACTAATGGGTCACACCTTGGGTTATTATATTAATAGCGGTTTGAAGTTTCTTGTTACTGTTGACCTCTTTTCTTAATGTTGTTATAGAAGATGAAACCGTTGAATAATGACCCACATTAAATATCTTTGCTATATCGCTCAACTTCTTCCTACCCAATGTCTGACATAACCTCGTAGCCACCATTCTAGGTATCTAGTTCGTTCGTTTTTCCCTGTTAGCTTCCGTTATATCGAAAACGGGGGACCCATTTAATAGCTATGTTGTTGAAACTGTTGCTTTAGACTGTTGACTCTTCAATTTGATTATAAGCCAGATGAGTAGAAGAGGAACGAGAACGTCCGACCAGAACCATGGCCCTGCGTTGCCGGGGGAAAAATTCTTCGCAACAATCATCTGCCTTATATGCACTATCGCATCTCCCCAAAGCCAGATTGAAATTCCAATGACCGAAGCAAGCCGAAAGCCATAGCTTGCGCTAAAAGCAAGAATACACAGGATTCCAAAGCCGAGGTTTGCTACCGCAACCTCGTGCTGGAATGGACTTGTCTTCCATCCTATTTGTTCAGCCGAAACGGATGGCAAAAAGGCATGTATGAAAAATACGTAAACACCTACGCCCCCCGCTCCGAGAAGCGAAATCCAGCGATAGAGGTTTTCTGAGATTGTGATTCCCAGGGTGCTTCTGCCAGATGGATATGTCACTAAAGCCACTACAACTCCAAGGACGAGTAGAATTATACTAAAGTATTCGAATATTAATTTGATCAACTGTTCCATGAAGTGAATCCTCCTTCGATTAAGGGGGCTGATCCCCTTCAATTCCCCTTCGACCCCTCGATTAAACTCAGGGCTTACTGGTCAGGACAGGCCCTTTAAGAAAGGGAGGATATTTCACCCTGGGGATTTTGAACATTCGCTACTCAACAAATTTCGAGTTTACAGGATCACTGCTCGCACCCCCTGACAATCTCTCCCTCAACACAAATATCCTTTCCTTTACCGCCCTTGATCGTGTCGGTTTCAGACCCGCCGTCAATTTCATCTCTTCCGCCTCCGCCTCTGATAAAATCGTTCCCCTCCTCCCCAAAAATGATGTCATCTCCCCTACCCCCGCGGATCTCGTCGTCTCCGGGCCCTCCCGATATCCAGTCGCTACCGCCCCTTCCTTCGATTATATCATTTCCTCCTAATCCAAAGATGATGTCGCTCTCTGGGGTTCCCGTAAGAACATCGTCTCCCTCTGTTCCAATAATAACGTTTTCCCCTACAATGGGCGGGCTTTGCCTATCGCAAAACTGAACGTCCGGCGGTTTTTGGTTGGCGCAGGAGCCTGCCAGATTTTTGTCAACCGCTGTCCATGCCACATTCCAGTCGCTATTTCTCGGGAAGCACTCAGGGCCCGGGCGATGGTCTTTGTCATCGGCACTGAACTTCTGGCTATCAAGTGTCAATGCAAATCCGACGCAACCAGGCAACTCCCCCTTCGGCCCGCTAAACTGATAGAGTGGGCAATCTATGTCCTTTCCTGCCCAGGTACTGCAGATGTGCTGGGACTCAGCGTGAAATGGATCGTTCGTGGGCAAGCTGGATTGACATGTGTTACCGACCAACTTGCAGAAGCTCGACGGCTGACAGTAATCCGCCCTCGTCTTATCGAAGTCAGATTTGAATTCCGAAAAGTCTGTGCCCACTGTCAGGATACCACTTGAAGACTCGTAGCTTGACTTCAGCCCGTTCCATGAGCTGTCTTCAAACTTCAGCGCCTGGTTCCGGATATCAACTCGCACCGGTTTTATGTGTTTGCTCACATTCGACTCGAAGTCTGGTATTCCAGCCCCTATATATAACTGATATTTCTGCTTGGTTTTCTCAGTGGCAAAGACGAAAAAGACATAATAGGTTTCTCCGGGTTTAAAGACGTTAAGTGAAGTGACTGGTGTGGGTCCGCCGCGACCCTGCTTTTGTCTGTTTTCACTTACTGTGGTGTCAACGTAGTAGCTACCGTTGTCAACCGTGAGCATGCTGCGTTGACCGAAGTTCATCCCCATCATTGGAATAGTACGGTCTTGTTCGCCCTTCTGGATTTCGAGTTGACGTGATAAGGTAACGCCAAAGCAACTCGGGTTTGAACAATCACTGCCCCACGTTGAGCCACAGCTCATGCCGCACTTGGGATACACCACGGTCGATAGGTACTCATAAGGGCTTGTTTTGGCGGTGCCACCGGTTGTTTTGGGGGTTCCGCTGGCCGTCGCTATGTCAAAAGACTCACACTCCGGCGCTTCCACCGGGGCGTTAAAAAATGGGTCTAAATTGACAGATATGGTCTCACCTTCGGTAGGGATTGGGGGACTCTTCAGCCCGGTAAGTGAGCCATCGTCGTCGTTCAGCACAGTCTGGCGATCAATGGAGGTAAATCCAGTGTATATCCCTGAATCAAACGTACAATAGTTCTTTTTAATCTGATCAGTATCCGGATCAAACGTACCAGGTTTCCACAGCGGTTCAATCACAAGATGACGGATGTCGACATTATTAAAGAATAGATTCAAGGAGTGAAAGGCCGGCGGATAGAAAAAACCATTGGGCTGTTTCCACCCGATGGCCGCATTCGGTAGGACGCACTTCCCGCTTTCCTGATCTATGGGAATGCCATTGGCTGCTGTGTACATCCAGCCCGAGTCCCTGGGACAGCTTCCCGGTTTACACTGGGGATCGAGGGGAGTAGTTGTAATGTCGAGATAGGCATTTGAGTCTTGATAGTTAGGACCATCGTATATGTTGAAGAAACGCTGTTGCATCGAGAAGTTACTAACCGGCATTGTTATTCCCTCATTTTTAGATAGACAGTGATCTTCCCTCATCGTTTTATTATCGCACGTGAGCCCGCTGATCTTACCATCACTGCTTTTCAGCGGATTAAAGGGTCCGGCATTAGAGGCGAGAGGATTATCCTCCTGGGTATTCCCGATAAAGACGCTTTTTCTTGCGACCTGCCAGTTCCCTGGAATGACGCTCGATAGGGTGTAATCGCCGCCGGTGACGAAACCGAGCCCACCGTTTTGAGAGTCAGTTAGAACGCTATTTCCGAGCAGGAACCACTTTCCGCGGAGCCATATCGCCGCAAAGTTCTTCTCTGGCCAGTGAAAGGAGGAGGTATACCGATCGAGGATGGTTACAGGGCAAAAGTCTCGGTTGTCAAAAGGTGCGCCGGGGCTAGGTACACCGCATGGAGGTGTCTGCGTACAATCCTGAGTACAGGTATTACCCGTACCACATTGGGCGTCTGTGTTGCAAGGCTGTCCTTTGTTGTTCGAGCAGGTTCCGGTGCAGAGGGTGGGTATCCGTAGACTGCCAATTCGTGGCATCTGGTCCTGCGGTGGGACGGTCGGATTGTCAATGGGACTGAGGTCGCCGAGGCCATTACAGGCATCAGTGGCACCTACGGTGTTAAATGATAGTTGCGCCGAGGTACAGTAATTACCCTTAAATGTTTTAAGTGGGGACGCCCCTGGAAGGGACCTCTGAATGGAGGCGTAGGATTCCCACGCCATATTCTGCGAGGGACCGCTGTTAAGGCTAGGCAAAAGCCAGTAGCAAGTACCGCACGTGGCTGCTCCGACCGCCATGTTATGCTCGAAGTCGTTCCAGCCGTTCATGATCCAGAAAACGGTAGGATTTGCGAAATCGGAATTGTTGGGAGGCTGTGCGATATTTTTGGCTCCCCCCGCTAGGATCCCCGGTACCTTGCGGGGATTTTGGTCGTTAGCAATCGCCGCCCGGGCGAAGATGCCGATGTTGGAATAGAGTTTATTGTTTATCTCGGTGCCGTCTTCCAGATAAAAGCCATGACCTATCGACATATAACCTACGTTCCTTGCGAGTAGTACATCATGGGTTCCGTGCACGGTAATCCACCGTGTCATGGAATCGTGTATGGAAGAGTCTTTTACAAACGTGCCTAGCGGGGTCTTGCGCGCCAGATGGAAGTGGAGAGGATAGTGCCCCATCCGTCCGCCCTGACCCAACTGAAAGAACTCAACCCCCTGCACCTGGAAGGTTTTAAAGCCCTGCCGCGCAATTGTATGTCCACCAATAAAACCGTCAGTTGAAGGGAAGCAGTCGTATACGCAATTCAGCTTGCCTTGGTCGATCGTGTCGCTATTGGGTCCGGAAACAATACGTATGCTCCTACTCAATAGCGCAACGGCGGCGCGTGTCTCGGCCTTCTTGAAATCTAATCCGAGACGACCGGGAATAGAGCTCAGATCGTACATCGTGCCGTTATGACGGAACTGGATCTTCTCCTTTACCGTGATCGTTTTCCCATCCGCGCTCACGGTGTCGACCGTGAGCCGTTCAGAGTGTCCTGGCAGATAATCCGTAGTGGTGACCACCATCCTATCCTCCTTTTGCCAGTCGACCGCGCGGTCCAAAACCAGCGTGTTACCTCCAGGCGTCAAATCATGGCCATCGGCAAGCCTGACCCAGCTTGTGCCGGAATTAGAAGGGTCCGGATTCGTATCCGGATAGGTCGCGCCCTTTTTGCCGAATAATTGAAGAGTGCCCCCGTATGAGACGGCAATCACCTTGTAGCCGAAGTAGCCCTTGGGATCCCCTGTGTCAACCGGGAGGGTGCCATACCTGTAGAAACAATCGTTGACACCGCCCGGGAGATCATCAGCCGTACATTTTGTGGGATTAGGAGGATGGTTTCGGTCCCAGACTGCTTTTGGAACACCGCACATGTCGTCGGTCTTACATGTGATTCCCTTACCCCCCTTGCCCCGGTCCGCACCATAAAGATGTATGGTGATTTCTCCATTGGTGCCGATTGGTTTTTCTGGGGTGCCGGCGATCAAGCTCCCTCCATTTTCCACAAGTATCGACTTCGCCCAGAAGTCAATCTTCGCGTCGTTGAAGGTTAAACTTCCGCCGCTTATGATGTTGATATTTCCGTACTGATAGGTGCCAGCCGGTACCATGCAGGCTTTACTTAGCACCAGATCCTCACCCACAACCGGTTTCGGTCTGAGATTTCCAGCCGGGCATGGATCCGGTCCAGGGTCTCCGGGCTCTTCCTGGGCCGTAATGGATTCTTCCCCTAGCTTACTCTCATTAAAGGAAATCACGTTCGTTAGGTTGGCGTCGGTGAAATTAGCGTTTGCCGTCAGCGCGTTGGTTAAATCTGCCCCGCTCAGGTCGGCATTGGTCAGGTTCGCACCCGTGAGGTCAGTACCAGCTAGAAGCGCGTCGCTGAGGTTTGCGCCACTAAGATCGGCGTTAGAAAGATCAGCACCGGTAAGGTCGGCCCCGCTGAGATTTACATTTGTGAGGATCCCATTGCTGAAATTGGCCCCGCTGAGGTCGCACCCCTGGCATTTGTTTGTATTTAAAACTGTTTGAAATGAATCATCTGACAGGCCTTCAGGGATCGAAAAGATTGTGGCAAATACCTCATCACCGCTGTCGTCGTGCTGTATACGCATCTCATAATTGCCTTCGTTTATGAATTGAGTTACACAGTCGCCATTAGCCTCCACCCTCAACACTTCGGCTCCACTGCTGTCCACAAGGGTCATAGAATGCCTGGATTCTCTGTTGTCATCCTGCCAGCAGAATGTTTGATTCATGCCGCTCGCGTATTTGAAAGGAATAATATCGATTCCGATCGGCCCGGTGTCATTTAGCTCGAAAGTGGAATTTGGATTCTCCAAGAATGTTGCGACGACTCCTGCTTCGGGAACGGCGAACAAGGATGGATCCTTAACGAAATCGTTTTCAGTCAGCGCAGTGCCGGACTGGAGAGACGCGTTATCTATGTTGTTACTACCTGTAAATGATGTGGTTGTGAGAACTGCGGCGGTTAAGACAAGGAAAGCTATATAGAAAAATAACCTTCTATCTTTCATTATTCTCCCCGGAGGATTTTTTTTGAAATCCTATTTTATAACACGATTTGCTCATAAAGTAAACTACTTTTTTGTCGGATATAACATCTTTTATTTACGTTAAAAATTACGAAAATTCTGATAAAAACAGATATAAATCTCTGTTAAGGATATTGACCTTTCTCATCATTAGTCAATACAACTTTGGTTGTATTTAAGGTTGTATTTTGGTTGTATATCGTCGTGAGTTCCCGGGAATGTTCGGGTTTGTATACTGAACGACGGCGTGATAATACGATTAGTCTTTTGACTAAAAGGGATATTAGTTTGATATTTGTAGGAGAGTATTGGGCATAAATAATATTCAATCCTAAACTGCCTGGGCAAGGTGTCATAACAACCTTCGATTCGGTTTTAAAAAATCTATTGACAAACCGTTTCTAAAATAATATTGTGTTGAATGGGCTTGTCTGTCGGGGATCATTATGAAAAGCATAAATATTATATTTTCTGCTGCTGTTGTTCTCCTTTTGCTCTCAACTAATTTAATTGCTCAAGAAACTTCAACTGATGGCTCAGGGAAGAATGAACAGTGGTTAAAAAAACAGGACATAAGTTTGAACGATGAAGTGAATGCTTATGAAGACCGGGATTCTGCCGAAGACACATTAGAATTCACTGAACTCACCGGGCCTTTTACACAGCAGTTTGACTTTAATGAGATGATTAGGGAAAAGATGGCCTGGGACAAGAGCCTATCTTCAGAGAAGTCTTACCTTGTTAGGTGCCGACTATCGGTGGGAGTGATTAAAGCAGATAAGGTAATGGGCGGCGCAATGCTTAAAGTCAAATTGTTTAACTAAGTGGAAGTAAGAAAGATATACAATTATGGAGGTGTAAGAATGGCAGTTAAAAAAGCCGGGGGGGGCGGCAAAGGAGGGACTGTTGTTACGCATGTACGAAGGTATTGAAGTTTATGACGGATGAAGATGTCCCTGCTAACATCGGAATAAGCAAGCCACCGTATAAGAATATAGATGGATATCGTTATATTAATATTTTCGTACGGTTTACCCAGAAGGAAGCAGATGAGCCCCCTGTAGATCTTGGGGTGATCTTCGCATTTGATACCGGAGGCGACATGGGGGCTAGAAGATACGCTAATCTTGAGGAAAACCTTCCGGGACCCCAGAGTACTAACTTCATTGATGTTTCAGGGAGTGCGTCATGGCATGGTAGTCAATGGAAGATTAGCAGCTATATGGCAAGGTTTCCTGTGATGGGTCCCTACGTACAGGTATTTGTTTACAACAGGGCTGCAGTTAAGAGGAAAGTTAGCGTCTGGGCTTACCTCGTATCCTAAATGATCACTCTTTTCTGGCACACACTCCAAACTATAACCCAATTCTTAATCCTTAATTAAGAATTAGGGCAGATTTGCAAAGTTGACAATTTATATTTTTCTGATAGTGTTTTTCACCCCAGGGGGGGTAGCATCCCTAATTTGCTTCAATTAGCAACAAACCAAAGGACTAAATTAACACACACTTGGTTCGAGGATTCTAACTTAGTAGAAACTCTCAACTCAACTCCGCCCTTAACATTTTCGCTCCAAAGGACCCTGTGGCTGCTTAATTTCTTCGCAATTAGGGTATGAAGAAATAAACTTAGCTATCCCCGAATATCAAAAAAAGAGGTACACGAGAAATGGAAATGAGCCATATACTCATCGTGGTAATATTGGGAATAAGTATGATTTCATTGGGTTACGCAGGATACCTGACAAGGTTCGTATTAAGCCAGGATACCGGAACGTCGGCGATGCAAAGTATAAGCAATGCCATAAAAGAGGGAGCGGAAGCTTTCCTTAAAAGACAGTATTCAACAATCATAATGCTGAGTATCGCACTTGCCGTCCTCATTTTTTTACTCTACTGGTTTGCAAAGGGGGATCACGATATGGCATGGCGGACTACCGTCGCTTTTCTTTTCGGTGCGGGCAGCTCGGGAATCGCTGGGTACATAGGGATGTGGATTGCAATAAGGTCAAATATCCGCACGGCAAGCGCCGTTCGATCTAGTCTGGATAAGGCCCTTAGAATTTCCCTTCGGGGCGGTGCCGTTTCAGGAATTACAATAGTTGCCATGAGCCTTCTCGGAGTGGGGATTCTTTTCGTACTCTATGGCGGGTCTTCCAATGACCCTGAGGTTGTAAAACGGGTGCCCTTTCTAATTGTTGGATACGGATTTGGAGCAAGCTTCGTTGCCCTATTTGCACAGCTTGGTGGAGGAATTTACACCAAAGCTGCTGACGTAGGTGCAGACCTGGTGGGAAAGGTAGAGGCAGGGATTCCCGAAGACGATCCCCGAAACCCAGCGGTTATCGCAGACCTTGTTGGCGATAATGTTGGTGACTGTGCGGGGAGAGGCGCAGACCTCTTCGAATCCACTGCGGCAGAGAACATCGGGGCTATGATCCTTGGGGTAGCACTATTCCCTCTTTTCGGCATAAAGGGGATATTCTTTCCACTGGTCGCCCGTGCCTTTGGACTTATAGCCAGCATGATTGGTGTGGCTTTGGTTGGATTAAAGGATGAGAAGGAGGACCCGATGTCCGCATTGAACCGGGGATACTATGTCGCCTGTATATTGGCCGCCATTGGTTTCTACATTGCCACATATATACTCCTAAATAATAATTTCTGGCTCTTCGTCGCGGGGGTGATTGGAATCGTTACAAGCATATTATTCGTTTTTATAACGCAGTATTATACGGAATACAGATATAGACCGGTGCAGTTTATTGCAGAAGCCTCTCAGACTGGACCTGCTACTAACATTATCGCTGGTCTATCAGTCGGACTTGAGTGCACGGCGCTCCCCGTTATAGCAATATCCGCCGCATTGGTGGGATCATATTACTGCGGTGTTCATGGACTTAGGGAATTCACAAATATCTCAACAACGAGCGCCGGCCTTTATGGTACGGCAATTGCCACAATGGGTATGCTGGGTACAGCGGCCTACATTCTCGCAATGGACACCTTTGGACCAATTACAGATAATGCCGGCGGGATAGTTGAGATGAGCAAACAACCGGAGGAGATCAGGGTAAAAACTGACAGGCTTGACGCCGTTGGAAATACGACCAAAGCCCTGACGAAGGGATATGCGATAGGGTCTGCCGCCCTCGCAGCCTTTCTTCTCTTTTCGGCTTACCTGGATGAGGTTTCTCATATCACTGGTAAGGCTTTCGATTCAGTAGACATCGCAAAGGTTGAGGTATTTGTAGGTGGGCTCCTTGGTGCCATGCTCGTATTCCTATTCAGTGCACTCGCAATCAGAGCCGTCGCCCGTGCCGCTTATTATGTTATAGGCGATGTCCGGGCACAGTTTAAGGAAAATCCAGGAATACTTGAGGGAACTTCGAAGCCGGATTATGCTAGGTGCGTAGATATTGTAACAAAGGGCGCTCTCAAGGAAATGGTTCCCCCAGGAATTCTAGCTGTGGGAATGCCTATAGTGGTAGGAGTGATTTTCAGGCAATTTGGACTCGGTGCTGAAACCGTGGCTGCCTTTCTGATGGTTGGGACTATAAGTGGAATTCTTCTCGCAACGCTAATGAATAATGGGGGAGGCGCTTGGGATAATGCGAAGAAATATATTGAAACGGGGGCTTACGGAGGAAAGAGATCAGAGACACACAAAGCATCTGTTGTGGGAGATACCGTAGGTGACCCCTTTAAGGACACGGCAGGGCCTTCAATTCACGTTCTGATAAAGCTATTATCGACAATAACATTGGTTCTCGCGCCTCTTTTTATCTAGAATGTGGGGATGTATGGTACCCCATTTATACAGAGGTTGAGTTTGATTGTAAGGCTTAACAGATACCTCTCAATGTGTGGTATTTCATCTAGGCGCAATGCCGATGAGCTAATTGTTAGCGGGAAAGTCCGGGTTAACGGTGAGTTGGTGAATGAGTTAGGATACAAGATAGACACCGAAATTGATAAGGTAGAGATTGGAAGGAAGATTTTGGAAATTGAAAGAAAGAGGCATGTTTTGCTGAATAAGCCCAGGTTTTATCTTACAGCCCTTGGAAAGGGAGAAGGGGGTAGGAAAACAATTGATGAGCTTATAACAGATATACCGGAAAGGGTTTATCCTGTTGGGAGGCTCGACTATGATACAGAAGGTCTTTTGATTCTTACAAATGATGGTGAACTTGCGCATAAGATAATGCATCCTAGTTACGAATTGATCAAGGTTTATCATGCACATGTAAGAGGGGAGGTAAATAAGGAAACACTTGAAAAAATGAAAAGAGGTGCCGAGCTAAAAGACGGATTTGCAAGGCCAGATTATATAAAGGTTGTTAAATATGATGATAAAGAAGCAGTAATACATATAGCTTTTCATGAAGGTCGCAATCGTTTAGTTAAAAGGTTTCTATCTGAGTTTGGCCATCCTGTATTAAAATTAAAAAGAATATCAGTCGGTCCTATAAAGCTGGGTAATCTCCCTGAGGAAAGGTGGAGAAATTTGACCATGAATGAACTCCGCGCTTTGAAAAAAGCAGTAGGTTGTTAGCTGACCCTCTTAGGCTTTTGGATTTTGATGAGGACGGAACGCCAGACTTTCTCGACAGCAACCAGGCCACTGGAGGTGAAGACGGAGGAAGCAGTGGAGGTTGTTCTATAGCATCAGCAGGAGCAACACCATCAGTTCCATTATATCTTCTGCTTCCTGTTTTTGTTGTAATTAGAAAACTTTGGAGCGGATGTGGGAGTTAGATAAAGTCTTCTCTCTGAGATAAGAATTAGAACGTGCCTAAAATCCGCGCGAACGGGGACAATGTTTTGATAAAAGAAGTACCTGTTGTCACCCCATTTCCATCAAGCTCTTTCAATAATTCATCGGGCAGATTGATTTCCACTAATTCCATTTCCCATTTCCTCCATGGCTTGACAGAGCCATTCGAGATACATTAATATTAAAATGAACAATATTGATTAACAATGTTCAATCTATGTAATTGGAGGGAACCTCCTTGAAGAAACATCCAAAACGTATGGTTAAGCACTTACCAATAACTGAAGCACGACGCCACCTCGGCGAGGTTGTAAAGAAAATCCGAATCAATAAGGATTACTTTGTGCTTGAAAAAGACGGCATTCCTATTGCTGGACTCATGGATATCGATGAGTTCGAGGACTATCTTGAACTTCAAGACCCAAAACTGAAGAAACAGATTCGCGAAAGCTACACTGAATATCAGAAAGGCAAAGCACGCCCTGTCGAAGAATTCCTGACGGAACTTCAAAAGACCAAGTAGCACTAGATCTATGTCCTCTTCCCCTTACCGAATCCTCACTACTCCAACCTTTGAACGGGAAACCCGGAAACTTAAACAAAGAAACCCTCAGATCATCAAGCACCTTGAAGGTATGGTGGAGATCCTTCGCATTGACCCTCGGAATCGCACCCATTCTCACAACATTAAGCAGCTTAAAGGTATGAGGTCTGGGGAAGGACAGTTTCGGATTCGCTCGAGCGAGTGGAGACTGCGTTATGATATTACGGGTCGATATGTGATACTTCATTCCTTCCGACATCGTAGCGAAACGTACCGGTAAGAAACAACGAAGGTTTGCCGACACTTTGGCAAAGTGTTTTTTGTTTGCGATGAAGGTTCATAGTTATCAAAAACAAACGGGTCAAGTCTTGGGTTAATATATTAATAAGGTTTTGAAGTTTTTTATTACTCTCAACCTCCTTTCTTAATATTCTTATAGAAGATGAAACAGTTGAATAATGACCCACATTAAATATCTTTGCTATATCGCTCAACTTCTTCCTACCCAATGTTTGACATAACCTCATGCCTACCATTCTAGGTATATTCTTCTTTCCCTTTCCCCTCTTAGCTTCTGTTATATCGTACACTGGTATTCCAAACCGCTTGCTCACTTCTTCTATTATTAAATGTGCTGGTACCTCTTCAAATATAAGGCTAGCTCCACTTATCTCCCCGGATCTCTCTTCCTCACTTCTAAATATCTTCTTCTTAAATTCATCCCCTCCCAATACCGGCGATAAATGCTTTTTATTATAAAACTCACTAACTCCAATTTCGAGGAATTTTAATTATGATCTAACAAGAAGGGTTTCAAGGAAATTTAATATGATCTAACTCGATTTGTTGACATGAGCTTATTTTTGTGAGATAGCGGGCAGATAAAAGGGTTATGCATAAAATGGGGAATAGTACCGATTATTATATTGTGGGAACAGACACTTTTTTCACTATAAAGAAAGTGAGATGCCCGCACCCCATAAATAAATACACACAGGAAGGAGGTTGAAACAAGGATGAGAAAAAGAACCCATATATTTATAATCATAATAAGTGTTTTGATGTTTTATACAGGCTGCGGTGATGATGGTGAAGACGACACTGCTCCTCCAGGCCTAGGGGGCGGCGGATTTAATTAACATATCTGCTTATTACCCACAGTTCTAGAGGGTTACCGATTTTTCATTGACAAATCCTTGAGTTTGCTTCTAATACGTTTGCGATGACTCTTTCCAGTACTATCCTGGCTCAAACAGATCGCTTCTGGAATATGTTACTACAATTGATTAATCATCC
>DASWID010000141.1 GCA_036397855.1 Thermodesulfobacteriota bacterium
A
Organism: Thermodesulfobacteriota bacterium; assembly: GCA_036397855.1. Classification (NCBI taxonomy): domain Bacteria; kingdom Pseudomonadati; phylum Thermodesulfobacteriota; species Thermodesulfobacteriota bacterium. The sequence goes on from DASWID010000141.1 coordinate 2, forward strand.
TTCCGTTAGTTTTGATTTTCATATCCTTTGGTTTTTTAAACGCCAATATTGGGATTACAGAGTCGGATGACCCTTCCAAAATGGCTTCAGATCTCTGGAACAAAATACAAGGTGATAAATACCGAGAGAACTGGAAATTATGGCCTGGTAAGGGGAAGTTCTATAAGGGTACCGAACCCCATGGAATGCTTCTCACTACATATTTGAATGAGGCTGGGTACCAAGCAGTTGAGAAAAAAGAAAAGCAGCTCCCTAATGGATCTATAGTGATTAAGGAAAATTATATGCCTGATAAAACACTAGGGGCAATCACGGTGATGCAGAAAATAGAAGGATATAACCCTGAGGGAGGCGACTGGTTCTGGGTAAAATTTAAACCAGATGGCAATCCTGAGACAGCGGAGATGGATGGCAAAAGTATGCCCGTTGCAGGAAAGGTTCCTATGTGTATTGGTTGTCATCAAGCTTCAAATAGTGGAATACGATATCTCATGACTAAATAAAATTAAGAAATATTGCACTTATCTTATCTCAATTAGTGCTATTCTATTTATCTGCGGTTTTGTTTGGTTTACGCTAGTTCGATGGAAGTGACATTTCATAATTGATGTATCAGCTCATTCTCTTTAATTATATTATTTCTGAATAGCTTTGACAGCAGAGGGGCTATCTATAATATGCCTCTTTACTCAACATCAAAATGAAACAATTAATAGTATAGGAGGCGATAGGATTCAGTTATGTGACTATTAATTGATCAACTCTCATTGTCATATCTATCATACTTTCTCTTAACCCCTACTCGCCTTTCCAATTCCTTTCTAAACTTTCTAACTTTTATTGCCACAATCGATAAATCCTTCTTAACTATTCTTTCCAATCATTCTATTTTGAGGTAGATTTTCAAAATGAATTCGATCTCTTTCTGAAATGAAGATATCTTAGCCGACATTACATGGTCTAATTAGATTGTAAAAACGCCGAGTATTTGAATCGTGTGTTTACTTAAAACATTTGTAATAGACTTAAAGAGATTGGTTTAATTTAGACGTTAATGGAAGAAGCCCTCTATTTAAAGGGGCTTCTTTCATAGGTGGAGTGGAGGATTGGACGTTTACTTGTCATTCATTTTGTGAAACTACTTGACTCTTTTCGTACGATCCTTTAAATATCAGAAAAGGAATTATCCTAGGTGACTTCGGTTTAATCCTTGGACTCATCCAATCAAGATAAAAGTCGTAGGCTGCCCCCGAGTCTCCAGGTCCATCAAAGCTTGTATGCGGCTCCACTTTTGTTGTTACAGTTACAGTTTCAGTTTGAGCTGGAGCTGGTTTAATTCCGACATTCCTCATGCGATACATCCAGTCAAGATAAAAATCGTAAGCAGCCCCTGAGTCGCCCGGCCCGTAAAAATCAGTCCGTGGTTTTACCTTTGCAGTAACAGTACCTGGAATCCCATACCCAGGCACAGGCCCAACATTCCGTTTCGGATACATCCAATCCAGATAGAAGTCGTAAGCAGCTCCTGAATCACCTGAACCATAGAAATCAGTACGTGGCTGCGCAACTGTGTCTATTGATAATGGAACCATAAGTGTTAGACCTAATAAAAATATTTGTACTAGTCTCAACACTCTCATCTTTATCACCTCCCTATTTTACATGTCTACGGAATTAGATGAGTGAGAATTGCGCAAAGTTACGAAGTTTTTTTCTGATCCGGACCCCAGAGGTTGTTCACCCTTCAACGCGGCCCTTCGGTCAAACTCAGGACAGGGTGATCCGATCTGCTTTTCGCTTTATCAATGGACTGGCGGGGTTTTCTAACCCCGCATGAATTTAGGAAATCTTGGGAAGGTCATTACTGTAAAAGCCAGATATTTCAGGGACCAGATCTTTAAAAGTAGTTTCTTCAATTATCTTATTTTTTCTTTCTAACTTCTTTGTCTTGATACTGAATAGATCCTGACCTATCGTCAGGACATGGTTCAGCACAGGTACAAAGAAGCAATCCTTCGATCCTTCGATAAACTCAGGACAGGCCCTTCGATAAACTCAGGACAGGCCCTTCGACAAGCTCAGGGCTCACGACAAGGCTGCCCCTTGTTGTCATTCCCTAATTCCTTAATAGGGAATCCATGCTTTTACCTCTGGATCCCCGATAACTATCCTCGGGGTTGACAAAACGACTAAAAAATTTAATTCAACCACAACCCGCAAATTTTTTGTAACGTCTTCGTTCCTGATTTTCTTAACCCAATTTTTGGAATGCCGTTCAAGTCCTTTTCATTCTGAAAAGAGCTAATCAAAATAAATCTATTCACGAAATTGTAAGAATTTTATCCACGAAATATATAACATCTACAATTACTCATGTGGCGATCTAACGAAAGCCGTTACATTGTAAACATAGGGTTACCGATTATCTTAACGCAATTTTAGGTACCAAATTTGAGAGTTCTTCTGCCTTAATATCTGATACAAGTGCATAGAGGATTCCACGCTGCCTCCAAAATATGAGATTACAGCCTTTTTCAGTATCGTTGTGTAGCTTATTGCGAAGTATTTCTACCTTGTCCTGTGAATATCCATCTAGGTATGATTCGTCCATTACAAAAAGAGAAATGGGCTTTCCTTCTTTTTCGTAAAACAGTAACGCT
>DASWID010000142.1 GCA_036397855.1 Thermodesulfobacteriota bacterium
CGTTGCCCTTTTTTACATTTTCTAAACTGTCGACATTTGTGAATTGTGAAGATACGACCCCTTAAAATACTTAAAATAGAAAATAGGGACGTCTGTCACTATTTTCAGTTTTTTTGTATTGCTAAGGAACTAGGAAAAGATATAAACCCACCAATTTTTTGGATATGAAGCTATATATTTCAGATTTGTTTAACTAAACGGTATATTTTCTAGTACTTCCTTTATTAATTCATATTTTTCCATTTGTTTTTTATTTTCCTCGCTATACTTATACGTAAGGTAATTATCAATGTCCTGGTCGGAAATATAACTATCCATTACGGATATGGTAATTCTTTTCACGTCCTCAAGAGTTGCTACATCTGGGCAATCTATATGCAGGTATTCAAGGTAAATCCTATATGCCAATCTCTGAAATAAATCAATTTGAGATAGGAAGGGAGGTTTGCATAATTCATCCATTATAATTTTCAGTTTCCTTTCTTTGTAGGTTAAGTCATTCATTTTGCGCTCCTTCAATATTGTATTGTTTATAGTTAAATTAACATAAAAATTCCGATAAGTAACGGAATTTATGCAAACTCTAAATTGCTGACCGTCATTCTTAATTTTTGGCCTACTCACTTCACTATCATAACAGTTGTCAAGGTTAAGAAGCAGCGTCAGCTCAAATTAACGATAAGATCTAAATAACAGCTTGCTTCGTCTCGATCCTGAGATGCTTCAGCCTTTTCCGTGATGTCTTCTCCCGGCCTCCCCCGTTTTCGTCTCTTGCAGCAAAGCAGCAAAGGTCCTCAACCGGCTGTCTGACAATTTTCGTAAGCAAAGGGGTCAAGCAAAAGGGTCAAGTCTACAATTGACAATACTTTGACCTTATTTAGCTATTGAGCTCTTTAATAATCGTGATCAATCGTCGTCGGAATGAATCATCTTTGCTTATCCTTCTCTCCACCCGCCGGTATGCCATACTTATGGTAGTATAAGCTGTGATCCCCAATTCAGTAGCGATACCTTTCAGCGTCAACCCACACTCTTTACGACACAGATATATAGCTACATCTCTCGGCTCGTTCCACTGACCACGATGTACTCCCTCGAGCGCTTCTCTACTAACCTTGTACCTTCTCATGATAATATCTATGACGTGATCTCCACTAATGGAGGAATGAAGGTCCTTAGCTTCTGGTATCTCATAGTCCTCTTTATCTGAACTGATTAATTTAGTTCTAACCCAATCTTTGAATCTCTCAGCTCCAAGAATAACCTCTCTCTTCCCCATAGTATAAAATTCCTCAATATCAGATGGTATACCTGCCCGTATAAACTCTCTATAGCGTTTTATTGATTGATTCAACCTCTCTCCAAAGCGACCGAGCACTTCATCTCTAACCAACCAGCTCAGCGATGCCCGCTTCTCCAGATAGGCATTATGACTGCTCCAAAGATATTGTTCAGGGACCTCTACTATATTTGCCCTATCAGGATTGAGGTGAATATAGCGCATGACCTCTAACAAATATGAATCAGCATCAATCAAGATTGCTTTAAATCGTCCTCTAAAGATTGAGCCATCAGTTCCATGTTTGCGATTGAAGCGTTGAGTGTATATTCCATTCAGGTGTCTCATGGAGCGAGAAATATTCCCCTGAGGAGTATAAATAAGTAAGTGGTAATGATTATCTAAAAGGCGGTATGCATGAATCTGCATAGTAAACATGTCTGATGTTTCTCCCAAAAGATTAAGAAAATCTTTCCTATCATTTTCGTCGACAAAGATTCTTTGGCGTGAAGCACCACGATTCATTACGTGATACCAGGCTCCCGGATATTGAATTCTAAGTGGGCGTGCCATTAAAATGGATCCTTCGAATCCATTTTATTTTACACCTGAAGTATTGTCAATTGTAGACTCGACCCCTTTGGTCACGTACCTTTCCCAAAGGAAAACTTGAACTCGTTAAAGTTGGGGGTATCACATTTGGTCGCGCTACCCTTGAGCCGGGCTGGAAGTAGTCGGAATCGGTTGAGCCTGTAGCCAAAACAAAAAGCTGCGAGGCTCCGCATACCCAATACCACGTTTCAGGGAAATTGAG
>DASWID010000143.1 GCA_036397855.1 Thermodesulfobacteriota bacterium
GCTAAGGCAATATTTTTCTTTGTTCGAGTAGGTTACCCCTCTGTTCATGTTCTTAAAACGGTAAGGCTTCGGGGTTACATATATCAAGATTACTTTCCCAAAGTAAAGTGTTACATCGAGAATAGGATCTTGAATCTTGCGTTCTCTATTCCGGAGAACGAGCAACCAGTAGAACTTATAGCTGATACGGGGTTTTCAGGGTCTCTTGTGTTAGATACGAGAATTATAAAAGGAATCGATAGTGACTATGTTGGTGAAGATACTGTAACTCTTGCTGGAGGGGTAATTCAACCAGTAAGTATATACCTCAGTGATATTAATGTGGATAATTTAAGATTGAGCGAAGTAGAGATTATGGAAATGGAAGAAGAATTTCTAATGGGTGTATCTCTTATGAGATCAATGTGTAAAAGAGCAATATTCTCATTTGATAGCAATGAGCTTCTTTTTGAGGAGTAAAAGTATGAACAAACAAAAGAAGGATTTGTTGAAAAGCTTCATGGTACGTGTCAATTATCCCAACGTCAGCGGTTTTGAGGCACTGGAACTCCTCGATGTGAGAAGCTCCATCGCTGAGTTTGCGAGTAAGCTTACGAAGGAGGAAAAATCGGAACCTGAGAAAGCCGGGAGTTTATTTCAATCTAATGTTAAAAAATTTTACAGAAGCGTTGCTAAAGTAGCTGACCTTCATGAGATACGAAAACTGCCGGTATCCCACCTTCTCATTCGTGGTGGTCCATTGAGAAGCTCCTAAAGGCAAAAAAGTTAACTGTAGGTAAGTATGACGATATATGCCTAAAAAAGAAATCACACAGACACTAATTTTCTCCTCAAGGGATATGACCCATCCCCAAAAGGGAAAAACATGGGAAGACACAAAAGCTCAATTTCAAATGCTAGCACCTACGAGGAAACCAGCGATTTCTGGAGTCACGAAACATCTGGAGGATTTCTAAGACGAAATTTCAGTTAAGTTTAGCTCAGCATTTTTTACTAATTATTATCTTGAGCTATTCCATTCGTAATTCATGTATTGATAAATGCAAACTTGAACGTCTCTAGGATCCCTTACTCCAGATTTTAATCTTTTATCCTATCGTATACAATCATCTGTAAAAAGTAGTTCGGAGGAAAAGTCGACATGAACATTCCTGAAGGGCTTAATGTCGCATTGAACTTCGGTCTTCTTGATTCGATATTTACAAGGCGGTCGAGAAGGTTTGGACTCGGGATGGAAATAAAAAAAGCTGCACTTTGTTAATTTTCTATCAACTTGACAAATGACACTGACTTATCTCCTCTTTGACCTAAGATAAGTTCCACAGTAAAATTTAGTATCAGTCAACTCCTTGAAAATGATTATTAGTTTACCATAGACAATCAACCTTTGAACACAATGATGTTGACGGAGACACTCATTGAGCAGAATCGGGCAGATGCGCTTGCTTGTTCGCAATGGTCTTTATTACCTGACCGAACATGCCGTTGAGGAAGCGATGGCTGAAAACTTTGACATCTACGATATAGAATATGGTATCTTAAAAGGCAAGGTTCGTAGAACTTGGCCGCGAGAAGATAAGTATGAGATACTTGGCTCTGCACTGGATGGAAGAACCATCGGCGTTGTGTGTCGTATAACTCAAACTGGAAAGGTTCGTGTCATAACTGTTTATGAGGACCGACCCAAAGGATAGGGCAAGGAGAAAGAGAAATGAAATTTTGGGAAGGCGAACGCTGTGAATACTGTGATGGGACAATCGTCGAGAAAAAGGTAAACCTGTCTAGGAAAGTAAAAGGAAAGTATGTGCTAATTGAAAATGTACCCGCTGGTGTCTGTACAACCTGCGGTACACGCTACTTCGCAGCAAACGTACTCAAAACAATCGAAGAGACCATTAGAGGACGGAGAAAGGCAGAGCGAGAAATCCTCGTGCCGGTGTATTCGCTTTAATATAATAGCGGGCTTCAGAAAAAGCTTCGTTACAATCTAGACACTTCTAAGTTACTAGAAATAATTGAGGTACTAATTATTATTCGGATTTTGTAAGAGATTTTCTTACGCTTTAGCTTTTATAGTACTAAACTTCTTCCTTCTTTAAAGACCCTCATTAAAAAAACCAGAGGAGATGGTTAAGGTTCTATAAGTTACGAAACATATGAACAATTTCTAAGAGGAAATTTCAGTTAAGTTTAGCTCAGCATTTTTTACTAATTTTTATCTTGAGCTATTCCATTCGTAATTTATGTATTGATAAATGCAAACTTGAACGTCTCTAGGATCCCCTACTCCAGATTTTAATCTTTTATCCTATCGTATACAATCATCTATAAAAAGTAGTTCGGAGGAGATATAGCATGAACATTCCTGAAGGGCTTAATGTCGCGTTGAACTTCGGTCTTCTTGATTCGATATTTACAAGGCGGTCGAGAAGGTTTGGACTCGGGATGGAGATTAAAGAGGGAACACTAAAACATAGATCCAGGTTTGAACCAATACCGCTCACAGAACTAGAGGAGGCCTTTTTAATTTGGGCGGGGACTGGCTTGACGGGACTTTCACTCGGAGACCTCCCACGAACAGGAATCTCCTGGCTATTTCAATGGACTGGACGCTCCTGGCCTTGTTCATGCAACTCCCATTCAACCGAGCTCTTTTACACAAACGATAATGGAGTTTACATGATAAAACTCTTTAATCTCATGCCTGAGACTGGCGAGACATCTATTTTCCCCGGAAAATCAGAGGAGGAAAAACTGGAGAAGGTGCTTCAGCTTTTTAGGAAAAGCCAGATAAAGCTTCAGGATGGAAGGGCAGAACTACCGAAAGGCGAACCGGGACTTTTTGATTTCAACGCATGGAACACAAATAAGCCCGGAACGACATTCTTCATCCCGGTCACAAACATAACGGTTGAATACATGGTACTCCTCTTCATATACTTTGGCGCGAAATATGGGTTTAACATAATTGATGAGTTAAACGGTGGGCGTTCCTGCGGCTTAGATAAATGGATCAAAAAGGGTTACATAAGAAACGATGTGAGGATGTCCCTATTCGACCTGGAACTTAGAGTACTGACGACGTTAAATGTCGAACAGGCCTTTATCTGTCAAAATATGAACCTCGCCCTCCAGTCACTGGGACTTGGCGGATGGGCATTTACGGGACTACTCCCTCACTACGCCCTCGGATTGGATCCGTCTTACAAAGGGCTGGGATTTCGATTCGTAAAGCCCGAAAAAACACTCAGGAGCATATCAAGCCCCATTCCTGTTGGGCGGGACGGCGTCTTCGAAGCACTCTGCCCCCCCTATGTCAAGGACATGAGTGAAGCTGTTGATAAATTTCTAAAAGTAAGAGGCGAATTCTGGAAAGAAGAAAATCCATACCCGTATCAAGATCCAAAGGCGGTTCTTAAAGATGAATACCATCCATCAGAGGAGAGGATCGAAATCGTTAAGGATTTCTGCACTTATGTTTACGAAAACTACGGGAGATTTCCTGCATTTCTTGATCCAATGTTTGTAAGACTGGTTTTTCAAGCACATCACCTGGACCTCGAATTCTATGATAAATACTACACGGAGGGAGCTTACACTGACATACATAAGAACCACTTCAGACTTTGGCACCCAGAAATAGCCCACTCCCTGGAATGATGCAGGATACAGGATGCACGATGCAGGATACACGATGCAGGATGCACGATGCAGGATGCAGGATGAAGTCAACACATGTGTGATAATGGATGTATAATTTGCTAAGGACATTGTGATTGCTTCAATTTGAATCCCTGAGCCGTAAATAGTGAATAGGCCAAAATCATTCAAAGACCTTGACATATATTTACTTTCAAAAGAGCTATCAATTAAGGTGCATGCATTGACAGTTGATAAGTTACCAGGCTTCGAAATGTATGAAGAGGGTAGTCAAATTAGGCGTTCCTCAAAATCTATTGTTTCTAACATTGTCGAGGGATTTGGTAGAAGAAAATATAAAAATGAATTTGTACAGTTTTTAACATATTCCATTGCTTCATGTGACGAAACCAAAGTACATCTGGAGATACTTCGCGAAACAGGTTCCCTAAAAAAAGAGCTGTTTGAAAATCTCTTTGATAGGTACGAAGAATTGGGAGCAAAACTATTTAATTTTAGAGAAGCAGTTATAAGAGGTCATCGAACGTCTTGAATCGTGTATCCTGCATCATGCATCGTGTCATATCTACAACGCAAATCTCTTGCCCTCTTTAATATATCTCTCTTGAGCTTCTTTAATTGTTTTTATTGCCGATTCACGATCTTCCCAACCCTCTATGCCCGTTTTCTTTTCCTCCAATTCTTTATAAATTCTGAAAAAATGCTCAATCTCCTTCAAAAGATGCGGAGGAATGTCCGAAAGCTTTTTGATGTAGTTCCAATTCGGATCTGAAACTGGTACACAAAGGATTTTTTCATCTGGTCCCTTCTCATCCCACATCCTGAATAGTCCAACAGGTTTTGCCTCTATTATGCAACCAGGAAAAGTGGGCTCCCATACCAGTACCAATGCGTCGAGTGGATCTCCATCCCTACCCAAGGAATTCACTATAAAACCATAGTCGCTGGGATAATGGACGGCTGAAAACAGCATCCTGTCCAATTTGATCATCTTATTTTCTACGTCATACTCATACTTATTCCTACTCCCCTTCGGTATTTCAATCATCACCGTTACTATTATATCTTTCTTCATTGTGTGCGATGGAGTCCTGGCCATACTTGATTTCCTCTAATTTTCTAATATCGCTATTGATATCTATGACAAATGCACACCTCAGAACTATATTTGAGAATTATCTTTTTCATTAATTTAATACATATAAAAGGGAAATGTAAGTACCTGTAAATAAATCAAATGTGATATATGCACATTTATAGGTTTCAATAGCAGTTTTAAAAAAAATAATAAATTCGAGGACTAATATCGAAAGTGAAGGAAGAATACATCAACTCTTAACAAGGCCAACAACACTATTAATTATTCTTAGCCAACGGTTATAATGAATATTTAATTCTCAGCAAGAAGTTAACTAGTCCTAAATAGCATAAGGTTACAAGGTCCTAAATATAAGCGAACAAACATTAATCGTATAACTTAATATGAAAGAACAAATTTCAAAAATTTTTGACTTTTTGATAACATTTCTTAAGCAAATAGGTTTCGCAGGGTTCTTCGATATAGCTTTTATGTCTCTACTAATCTATTCGGTTCTTGTTTGGTTTAAAAAAACAAGGGCAGGATTTGTACTTTCCGGGATAATCATAATAAGCATAATATACCTTCTCGCCCGTCAGTTCAATCTAGTGCTGATTTATTCAGTCCTTCAGGGTTTTTTTGCCGTAATCATAATAGCTCTGATCGTGATTTTTCAGGAAGAGCTAAGACGCCTTTTTGAAAAAATAGCTGTTTTGGGGTTAAACCCAACATTCAATAAACGTTCAAAATCCAAAGATTATCCAAGAGAAGTACAAATATTGGTAAAAACCCTTAGTGATTTTGCCAATAATCGAGTAGGAGCCCTCATAGTTCTTCCTGGAAGGGATTTAATAGATTTGTACCTGGAAGGAGGGGTTGAATTAAACGGCGACCTAAGCGAACCACTCTTGAAGAGTATTTTTGACCCTCATTCAATAGGTCATGACGGTGCAGTAATTATAGAGAACGGAAAAATTACGATGTTTTCCGCTCATCTACCCCTATCAAAGAATTTTCAACAGCTACGTTATCATGGTACAAGACATGCCGCAGCTTTAGGTTTAACTGAATTCACCGATGCACTATGTTTGGTCGTTTCGGAGGAGCAAGGAGCAATCTCCGTAGCTCGTAATGGAATCCTAAAGCAGGTAGGGTTTGACCAATTTAACCTTATTCTTCACAAATTTTATGAAGAAATACATCCGTCCAGCAGGGCTGCTGTTTTGAATGAATTCTTGGTGAAAAATTTTAAAGAAAAGATTATTGCTATTATTTTGACCCTCGCACTCTGGTTTGTACTCGTATATGGGTCTGGATTGGAATATGAATCTTTTCTGGTCCCGATTCAGACTGCCCCTTTACAATCGGAATATAAAATTTCCGAAGTGGAACCCAAAGAGGTTAAGGTAACATTCTTAGGTCCCAGAAGATCCTTCTTTTTCACGAGTGAACCTGAAATTTCCTTGATACTAAATCTCCCCAATGTCACTGCAGGGCGCAAGACAGTAACTATATCAGACTCCAACCTTAATTTCCCAAAAGGTCTCTCAGTAGAAAAGATCGAACCAGCAAAGGTAAAAATAAAAGTAGATAAAATCACTGATTAATTGAGATCATTTAATTGGACCTTTGGCAGTAATTGGAGGTGTTAAGATGATGAATGGAAATAGTCCGTTATTTCCATATGTAGAAAAATTTTTTGAATATGATCCTCTTACAGCGACTCGCGCGCTTGAAACAATGGACGAAGATGAAGCGATTGAAATATTAAAAAATCTCCCACCGTCAGTGTCAGTGAAGATCTTCCACAATCTTCAAGTTAATTATGCTGCAGCATTACTCAAGGAAATTCCAACTAATACGTTTAAAGAAATTGTTGAGAACCTCAGCCCGGAACAGGGAGCAGCTATCATCGTTAACATTCCTGAAGACATACGAAAAAGGCTTTTGGAATGCCTATCAAATAAAAGCAGGCAAATGATTCAAGAGCTCTTGATATTCCCCGTAGACAGCGCTGGACGTATTATGACAACGAACTTCATAGCTTTTCGCACAGATATAAAGGTCAAAGATGCTATACAAAGAATACGATCATTAGCTTTCCAAAAACAGACCTCGTCATACGTTTACGTAGTAGACAATGGGAATCGCCTAGTCGGTGTATTAAATATGCGCGACCTGCTATTAGCATCGCCAGAGGCAAAGCTTGAATCGGCAATGATAAAGGACGTATTTACTATAAATGCATTCACCGACCGCGAGGAGGTCGCCAATCAGCTTTCATCTAGAAGGTACTTTGCTGCCCCGGTGGTAGATAGTGACAATAAATTGCTTGGAATTGTTAATTCAGATCAATTGCTCAGTCATGTGCAGCAGGAGGCGACGGAAGATATCCAGAAGATGTTTGGAGCTGGGGGGAATGAGCGAGTATATTCGTCAATATGGTTCTCACTGAAGAAGCGATTGCCATGGCTTCATATTAATCTTGCGACCGCATTTTTAGCAGGCTCGGTGGTCTCTCTGTTCCAAGACACAATCGCAAAGATCGCAGTCTTGGCTGTTTTCCTTCCTGTAATCGCGGGACAAAGTGGCAATGCTGGGCTTCAATCCCTCGCTGTTGTTATGAGGGGTCTTGTCATGAGGGAAATTCCACCAAAGAATGTGCCTATGCTACTCATAAAGGAAGCAAAGATTGGAATATTCAACGGGATAATAATTGGGTTTGTTACCGCGTTTATCTCATGGATATGGAAGGGAAAGCGTTATCTAGGTTTGGTTATTGGACTCGCAATGATTCTCACGTTGATAATAGCTGGATTAGCAGGGGCAATAATCCCCCTCGCCATGAAAACATTCGGTCTAGATCCCGCTCAGTCATCCAGCATAATATTGACCACGGTTACCGATGTGGTCGGGTTCTTCGTCTTTCTTAGCTTTGCGGTAATATTTCAGAGTTACCTCATATGATGATCACACTAATCTCTCTCTTTTTTTAGCTACCTCATAAAAAGCATTATACGAGAACTATGGACATAACTAGATTAAGACAAGACGCCATAACGATATTCAAACATGGTATTAAGGCGGTCGACCCTGCCAATACAATTAAACATAATTTAGTGGTCGAAGATAACAGATTAGATATTCAGGGGAAAATATATAACCTGTCAGCATATGAAAACATCTTTATCATAGGCATGGGTAAAGCCTCTGCTGCAATGGCAAAAGCGATTGAAGATTTATTGGGCAACAGAATAAAGGGAGGCATAGTAAACGTTAAATACGGACACAGCGTTCCACTTAAGATTGTTAAAGCAAATGAAGCCGGCCATCCGGTGCCTGACGAGGCAGGGCTGGCAGGTACGAATGAAATTGTACAATTACTGAGACAGACTGGAGAAAAGGACCTAGTCTTTTGCTTGATCTCTGGCGGCGGTTCAGCTCTCCTGCCCTGTCCGGCTGAGGGCATAAGCTTGGAAGACAAGCAGCACTTAACCAAAGCACTACTAGATTGTGGTGCTACCATACATGAGATCAATTGCCTTCGTAAACAGATTTCGAAAGTCAAAGGTGGGAGATTAGCAAGGCTGGCTTATCCCTCAAAATTGATCTCCTTGATCCTGTCAGACGTCATCGGAGATAATTTAGACAGTATAGCCTCTGGTCCTACTGTACCGGACAAAACTACATTCGCAGACTGCTTTCGCATACTGGAAAAATACAAAATCCATCACGAGATTCCTGACCCTGTACTTGAATATTTTGAGAAGGGACGCCGGGGAGAGGTCGAAGAATCGCCAAAAGCCGATGATCGAATATTCGTAAGAACTCAAAATATCATCATTGGAAGTAACAAACAAGCGCTAAGCGCAGCGAAGGAGCAAGCAGATAAGCTTGGATATAACAGTCTTATTCTCTCATCATTTATTGAGGGCGAAACCATAGAAGTAGCCAAAGTCCACGCGGCAATAGCGAAAGAAATTCTGAGTACTGGAAATCCGGTTGGAAAGCCTGCATGCGTTGTATCGGGGGGCGAAACTACAGTTAAGATTAAAGGTGAAGGGTTGGGTGGTCGCAATCAAGAATTCGCATTGGCAGCGGCGATTTCAATCGACGGATTAGAAAAAGTAGTAATACTAAGTGTTGGCACGGATGGGACAGACGGCCCTACTGAGGCTGCGGGTGCGATAGCAGACGGGTCGACTTTAAGACGATCCAAGGAGTTGGGAATGGTCGCAGAAAAATATCTCAGAGAGAATAATTCCTACAATTTCTTCAAACCCTTAAGAGACTTGATCATTACAGGTCCCACAAATACAAACGTGATGGATTTGAGGATTATTATGGTATCATAAGAGTTTATTCATATTCTTAAAATATTATTATTTCATCTCCCATCTAAAACTTACAAATATTTAGGGTAACTTTAATGATAATTTATATGACAACGACGAACTCAGGAGATGTTTAATAATGGAATTCAAAAAATATTCTACGGCGCTTAGAGAAAACGTACACATGTGGGTAGATAAGATTAAAACCGTTGATATCTTGGTAGGTATTCCCTGCTATAACACAGAAGATACCCTTGGTTTTGTGATTGAGCAGATTGGAAAAGGACTAGCACAATACTTTCCGAACTGTAAATCTGCAATATTTGTCAGCGATGGAGGCTCTCTTGATGACACACGCGAACATGCATACGAAGCCGCTATACCTGAAAACATTCAAAGGAGAGTTACAATTTATCGCGGGCTTCCCGGAAAGGGAACATCTTTTAGAGCAGTTTTTGAACTAGCCTTAATCCTGAAGGCCAAGGCCATAGCCGTTGTTGATGCTGACTTAAGGAGTATCACGCCGGAATGGATAAAACTATTGGTTGAACCCGTAATCGAAAATTCTGCAGGATTCGTCGCCCCCTATTACCGCAGGCACAAGTTCGACGGAACAATAACTAATCAGATTGTATATCCAATGACAAGGGCTCTATACGGCGTTGATGTGCGACAGCCAATCGGGGGTGATTTTGGGTTTTCACCTGAGTTGGCAGCGTTTTATGTAAAAGAAGATGTATGGGAAACAGACGTTGCCAGATTCGGGATCGACGTCTGGATGACTACATGTGCCATAAATGAAGGATTTAAGGTTGTTCAAACATATCTTGGTACCAAGGTTCACAATGCCAAGGATCCAGCAACTGACCTTGGACCGATGTTCCGCCAGGTCGTTAGTACCCTGTTATATCTGATGGCTAAATATGAGAGCAACTGGGAAAGAGATAATCCGTTTCAAGCCATACAAATTAACAACAAGAGGGATGAAGAACCACAATTAGAAGATGTCTCCGTGAGTCTTCATAATCTACATGAAGAATTCGTTGAGGGATTTAGTCACTTTAGACCGATGTATAAGGATATCCTGGATGATGAAAAGATGGATAGGCTAGAAAAGATACACGAGAGTTGGAGTAATGGAAAAGAGGAGGTATTTGATTCGGATCTCTGGAGCAAAGTACTATATGACTTCGCATACGTATATCAGCTTTGGGAAAGAAACAAACGCCGTCTTGTTGACATAATTACTCCACTATACTTTGGTCGCACTAAAAGCTACTGTCAGCAGGTAATGAAAATGGACAGCGATGAGGCCGAAGAAGTCGTACAGGAGCAGGCCAGGATTTTTGAGCACAATAAGCCTTATCTACTTAAACGATTCTCACTATGGGAAGAAGAGTGAGAACTGAACCAAGAAAGACTCATATTCTTACAAACATCACAGAAATTTTCTCCTTTTTTGCGTTTCTCGGTTTTGCTTGAACGTTTCAGAACTTTCTCGTATAGGTTATAATAAAACTACACTGTACAAGCTACCCTTAAAGAACAATCCAAGTAAATGGACTTCTCATATTAAGAATAAGTAATTTTTATCCAGAATTATCTGAGTAACCTTAAAAAATTTTCAAAAGGGGGTAAATACAATGAGTAATGTTACATCAAAGTTTCTAAATCCAGCTTTTTTAGACCAATTCATCGCCTGGTCTATGACCTCAGGCACCAGGATCGTTTTAATTATAATAGGTGCTTTTTTAGTTCTGAAATTTTCTTACATCATAATTGGAAGAATTGAGAAACTAATAGCAGGTCGTGAAAGAGAATTCATAGCCGCAATTGAAACGGAAAAAAGGTTGAATACCCTTTGCAACTTATTGAGGAAAGTAGTCCTTATTGTTGTGCTGTTAACTTCGATCATGATGATTCTTAAAGAAGTAGGAATGGATATAGCACCGATCATAGCAGGCGCCGGTATTGTGGGCCTTGCAGTTGGTTTTGGAGCACAGAATCTTGTGCGGGACATTATAAGTGGTTTCTTTATCCTTTCGGAAAATCAGATTCGGGTTGGCGACGTGGGGATAATCAATGGAACAGGTGGACTGGTAGAAGAGATTAACCTAAGGACAATTGTGATTAGAGACTTAGAGGGAACGGTACATATTTTCCCCAACGGTACTATAGAGACATTATCCAACAGAAGTAAGGGGTGGTCCCGCTATGTAGTCGACGTGGGTGTCGCATACAAGGAGAATGTGGATGACGTAATGAAGGTGTTAAACGAAATTGGAGAGAGGTTATCTAAGGATGAACACTTTGGACCACTTATATTGGAACCACTTCAAATTCTTGGAGTCGATGACTTTGGTGATTCAGAAGTGACGATCAAATGTATGATTAAGACACTACCATTGAAACAGTGGGACGTAGGTAGGGAACTCAGAAGGAGAATTAAGAACACCTTTGACGAAATGGGTATCGAGATTCCTTTCCCGCATTTAAGTCTCTATTTCGGTGAAGCAAGTAAGCCGTTTAATTTAAATGTAAATCAGACCGATGCATCTAAAGCAGCTTGAATTGATAAGCTGTCGGGCATAGCATCTCGATTCTAGAATTACTAATCATGTGGCGATCGAAGTTGAATTCACGTGTTAAGACCCCTAATAACTCATTTGCTCTATAGTCTGGAATATTCCCTGAAACAATAATATAGATACAAAATAGATAAGAAAAATTCTTGATCGATACTTTAAATAGAGCACTGAATGGATTCTTGGCGCAGCCCGGGGAAATCTTATGAATTCATTATTCAAAATGCGTTGCATGTAATTGGAGAATTTGCAGAATTCAATCGAAGTTCACTGAGCTATAATGCTCTCCGTTGACAAACAGATTTACCGTGCCGAAAATCCCCTTTTGTGCATTGACTAACCCAACAATTACATCACCCAAATCGGAAGCGAGTTTATTTAATAACGATTCATCAATGCCACCATCAAGATCCTCTTCAACATCCATTGTTAAGTTTATTGTCAGCTTAGGCAAGCTAACCTCCCTACTAGAAGATTTTATCTTGCTTTATTCTTAGATTACCCATGACTAAAAATCAAATAAAACTCACAAACATGACTTAGTTCTTAAGAGCCTTACACAAAAAGTACTGATGAAGCTTACAGGCAAAAGTTTAATCTTTTCAAAATTCAGAATTAAAGTAAAATTCTAAACCAATAATGCAATATGACAATGGTTGACAAAGTAATTGGTATTGCGGAGAAAGCATATTAAAAAAAACCTTAACCATTTTTGATGTTAACCCAGAAGTCAAAAGTCAGGTAGAACAAATTGAACAAGCAGATATAGTGATCGGGATTCCGAGCTTCAGCAATGAACACGGCATAAGCCATGTGGTTAGTGCATCAGAATTTGGCCTTGCAAAATATTTCCCAAATTTCGGACGAGTCCTGCTCCTATCTGTTGTATCAGTTCCAACTGGGTGGAATCCAGAAAATCCTCTAAAACAATTAGTGGATACACAAGCTACTCTTCGTGAAGACCTTAACTGAATAATATGGGAAAGGATCTAACCATATCCAATTTGTTAATGAAGACTGATAACTTTTTCGAACCTGTCGTATTGATGCTTCACCTTACATAAATTATCTATATTTCTTTGAACTTCTAAACGCTTTAACATAACGATTTAACTCGTAGTTACATAAATCACATTAATTTATCCAACTCAGAAAAAAACCTCAGAATCTCATCCTCTGTATTATAGAAATGGGGTGCCACTCGAATCGCCCCACTCCTAACATTAACCAATATGCCAAGAGCCCTTAATCTATCTTTAACACCAATAGGATCAAACTTCCCCATGATAGAATTAATCCCAGCCCTATACTTTCTGTCCATTGGGGACTTCATTTCCAATCCCCTCTTTTCCGATTCCTCGAATATTATATCTCCAAGGTCAAGTATCCTTTCGCTGATCCTGTCAATCCCGACTTCAAGGAGTAGATCAACCGCCGCACCCAGAGCCATGATTCCCATAACATTGAGTGAGCCTTCTTCAAATTTAAGCGAATTGGTTTTGAGTCGAAAGTCTATATGATCGTAATCGTTCTCATTTACAACACTCTTCCACCCTATAAGAGAAGGTTTTAAGAGCTCGGCAAGTTCATGTCGGCAATAAAATATCCCGGCCCCCTCTGGGCCGAGTAGCCACTTGTGTCCGTCTGACGCAAGAAAATCAATTCCTAACTCCCTCACATTCATTGGAACCATTCCTAAGCTCTGAATCGCGTCTACAAAAAGTAAAACCTTTTTCCTCCTACACAGTTCACCCAACCTTTCCAAATCAACCCTAAATCCATTAGAAAACTGCACTGAGCTAATAGAAAGGAGTCTCGTATTCGTATCTATCATTTTCTCAATATCATCCATATGAATCATATTTCCCCTTGCAGGAATAAACTTCACCTTAACGCCCCTTCTCTCTAGATTCAGCCACGGATAAATGTTAGAGGGAAACTCTTTTTCAAAAACCATAACGTTATCACCCTCCCTCCAATCAAGCCCTTCAGCAACTAATGAAATACCATGAGAGGTATTTTTGATGAATGCAATTTCCTCTTTCTCAGAACCAACTAACTCGGCACAGTTTCCCCTGATTTCCTCGACCCTATCCATCCAGTAACTATATTTAAAAAAAGCTGACTCGGTCGCTTCTGTTAAGAATTTTTCTACGGTATCCTTGACCCTTTTTGACAGTGGCGCAACTGCGGCATGGTCGAGATAAATGAATTTTTTCGTTACGGGAAATTCAACCCTGTAGGTGGCAAGAGAACTTTTTTTTAAGCTAATCTCAGCCATTGGCAACTAAGTTAACCAATACCCCTCGATTTATCAAATACTTAAGTTCGGATGATTCCTACCCGCATCATGGTAGGTTTCGCTTGACACCCAGAGGCCAAAGCATCAATATTAAACAATAGTGATAACACGAAGGGAATTCTTGAATCTCTTTCTCACGGGAGGCCTTTTATCAATAAATTTGCCTCTAAGTGCTACATATAGAGCATCCGAATTCTATTTTGCACAGGTAAAGTACAATGGCGAATGGGATCCCAGGCCCAGGGCATACAGGAGGCTTATGTCTACACTTGATTTAAGAACAAGTGTTAAAGCCTCTTTCCAAAAAAAGGAAATAGAGATCGATTCACCAGACCTTTTCCTTTACCCCTTTCTTTATTTAGCGGGAAGGGGCTCTTTTGAACCATTTTCTGAACCCGAAATAAAAAGAATCCGAAAATTTTTGACACTTGGAGGGACCTTACTGATCGATGACGTATCAGGCGAAGAAAATTCACCTTTTGATAACCAGATTCGTTCAGAAACAGATAGGATTTTCCCAGAATATTCACTCGAAAGAATTCCAAGGGACCATGTCTTATACAAATCCTTTTACCTTCTCCCCGTGCCAAGTGGCCGGAGAATAATTAAACCCTATCTCGAGGGAATAACATTTGAAGATGAAGAGAGAACCTCATTAATCTACTCGCGGAATGACTTGGGTGGTGCATGGTCTGAAGATGAATTCGGCAGGTGGCAGTATGAATGTATTCCCGGGGGAGAATCTCAAAGAGAGCTTGCTTTCAGAACGGGTATAAACATCATAATTTACGCGCTCACCGGCAACTACAAGAAGGATCAAATACATGCCCCGTTCATAAATCGTAGACAGATGAATCTATAACCCCCCCTTATGAATCGGAATAGATATTGAGGATCGGTTCAGCAGCTAAAATCAAAAATTGAATTTGAAATTTTAATGTTTGTGTTATATTTTATTGATCCTCAAAATGATTAAAAACGGATGGTATTAGTCGATGAATCTCACTAACGAACAAGTTAGTCGCTACAGCAGACATTTGATAATGCCTGAGGTAGGAGTTGAAGGCCAGGAGAAACTGGTTGAGTCCAAGGTTCTGTGTATAGGAGCCGGAGGTCTTGGTTCCCCTCTAGCATTATATTTAGCCGCGGCCGGAGTTGGCAAACTGGGAATCCTTGATTTTGATGTAGTGGATTTTAGCAACCTTCAAAGACAGATCATACATAGTGAAAAAAACATTGGTAAGCTAAAGGTCGAATCTGCAAAAGAAAGACTCATTGAGCTTAATTCAGACATCAGCGTTCATACTTACAACACAATGTTAACATCCGGTAATGCAATGGAAATAATTAAAGATTACGATGTCATCATCGATGGAACAGATAACTTTGCTACGCGTTACTTGGTCAATGACGCATGCGTACTCCTGGGAAAACCAAATGTCTATGGAAGCATTTTCAGATTCGAAGGTCAGGTGAGCGTATTCGATGCCAAGAGAGGGCCATGCTATAGATGCCTTTACCCTGAGCCCCCTCCGCCGGGGATGGTACCAAGCTGTGCAGAAGGTGGAGTATTAGGCATCCTTCCGGGTATTATAGGGACTATGCAAGCCGCTGAAGCGATCAAGCTTATTATCGGTAAAGGTCAACCTTTGATTGGAAAGCTTCTTTTCTTAGATGTAATGGAGATGAAAATTAGGGAGTTAAAACTCAGAAAGGATTCAAGTTGCCCTATTTGCGGTAAGAATCCGACAATAACAAAGCTCATCGATTATGAGGAATTTTGCGGAATTGGACGCGGGGACCCCGAGTTATTAGGAGATGTATCTGACATTGAGATTACGGTCGATGAATTTAGGTACATTCTATCAAATAAAAGCAACAATTTAGTGATACTGGATGTGAGGGAACCCCATGAGTATGAAATATGCAAGATAGGCGGTTCTAAATTAATACCATTGGGTGACTTACCATCTAGGATAAATGAACTTGACACAGCCGATGATATCATAGTTCATTGCCATCATGGTATGAGAAGCCTTCAGGCAACCAGGTTTCTGAGGCACATGGGTTTCAAGAGGGTAAAAAATCTGGGTGGTGGCATCGATGCATGGGCAGAAAAGCACGAGCCCTCCATGCCCAGATATTGAGCGGTTATCTAACTTATTTCTTCAATCAACCAATAATTGCTGAGACACGAAGTCTAAGGAGTAGGGGCGTACAATTGAATGCCCCTACTACATTCGGGCATCACGTTTAGGACTGGGCAGGAAGGGAGTCGAACCCTTACGGGCGCAATGCCCAACGGCTTTTGAGGCCGTCGCGTCTGCCGGTTTCGCCACCTGCCCCGCACTACGGGTTATATTATCCCAACTACGCTTTAATAATCAAGTTCTAGATGTGAAAATTAGCGTCATAACCTTCGGAAATTCGTATCATTAAAATTTGACTGATAGATGTTGACCGTGATGGGAACTTTTACATCGACAATTAAATAATAGATATTACACGCTGAGTATTAAACCCCAAGAATCTTAAACTTATACCTCATTCCATATGGTATGCAATAAACTCACTTTATTGAAAAAAAACTGATTGACAAATGATTTAAACTGTGAGATATTAAAAGCACGTTTAGCTAGGAGGTGTTTTCATTTGTTAAAGGGTAAAGTAAAATGGTTTAATAGCTCTAAGGGCTACGGATTCTTAGAGCCAGATGATGGGGGCAAAGATGTGTTTGTCCATTACAGCGTTATTGAAGGACAGGGATACAAAGTCCTTTCGGATGGTGAAGTTGTAGAGTACGAAGCCGTCGAGGGCCCAAAAGGACCTCAGGCTAGCAAGGTCGTCAGGACAAACAGTAACCAACAATAACTTTTCACGTTAAATACTGACGTAATTAAATAATGCTCTGATTAGTTATTTGTGAGAAAGATTCTAGATCCCTACGGAGGCGTTCCGCCTTTATTGTGTAACAGATACCAATAAAATGCCGAAATAACGAGGGCGTGAGTAATTTCTCCGTTGGATACCAATTTTATTATTTCCCTGGTAGGCATCAAGAACGAAGCGATATCTTCGGTCCCATCAAGTTTCGGCTTCCCTATCTGTTCAACATTCCTTGCCAAATAGGTTAAGCATATGTTGTCCTGGATTGCGGGATTTGGATGAACATTACCAATCAAAGCCCAGTCATTTGAAATAAAACCAGTCTCCTCCAGTAATTCTCTTTTAGCTGCTTCAAGCGGGGACTCTCCTGGATCTACCATGCCCCCTGGTATTTCAAAGGTTACAGACCTGATACCATGACGATATTGCTTAATTAGAAGAATCTCGTCATCAGCACTAATTGCAACCACATTAACCCATGTTGGCGCTTCGATTATATAAAAATCGTGCTCCTTACCAGTGACAGGCGATTTACCTATATCCATTCTCGTTGAAAATACCCGATAAGAGTTCAACCTCTTAGATTTGACAATATCCCAGTCCTTAATCATCGAATTGGCTCCTTGCTTTCTCCATGATTTCGGCAACATACAAATTAAATGTGATAATCAAAGAAATAGTATTGAATCCTAGTCTTTGATGACAATCTTTCGAAGACTAGTACGAACACTTTCAGAATACCAAATATCTACAAATTCAAGGATAGAGTCTTTCTCACTATCTTTTATGTAATCGGCAACCCGATTTCTCAGCAGAGATTTAATTCCTTTAAATCCGAGAGTGTCTTTATTTATGTGATCTTCGGCAATACTGCGAGCGGAACTCAGAAGTTCGTCCCTTGACACCGCATTATCGATTAATCCCAATCGAAGTGCTTCGTCAGCAGAATACATTCGCCCGGAATAAAGAATAGTCGAAGCATTCTTTGATCCAACCAAGAATCTGAGCATCTCGACGGCTGAAGAAAAAAGGGTTGATCCAAATGTTATTTCGTTTAAAGAAATCTTTGCCTTTTCAGCTACCATCAATCTGTAATCACACGCCAGAGCTAGGATACAGCCACCCGCGATGGTGTGCCCATTCAATGCCGCTAAGACTGGCTTCGGGAATAGGAAAACATTTCTTAGCATGTCTGAAAAATTGAACATAAATTCGGTAAAATCTTCCTTTTTATAATTATATAACTCAGGAACATCAAACCCGAAAGAAAAGAAACTGCCCTCACCCGTCAGAATTAAAGCCTTAGCACTGTCATCCCGTCGAATTTCGTCAAAACATTGTGCAAGTTCGTTAAGCACCCGCCCGTTTATCGCATTCACTTTTGGTCTGTTTAAAAAAATTTTCGCCACTCCCTCCCTAATATCAACGTTGACAAAGTTCATGATTGTGATCCTGCCATAAGAATCGTATCTCCCAAATACTTCAGTTCCTACACTACGACTAAATCCTCAGAAATTTGCTTAATATATAAAAAGATTCGATCCATCATTCAAAACAAATCCTATTAATCCTACCCCATAACAATTCATCGGCTAAGCTCAATTTCATGCGAAATTTTGATGGCCCTTTGATGATTTCGTTACATAACATTTTGTCACAAATCAATTAGCGTATCAACAAAATAACTCATAAGCAGTATTAACAACTAACCAATTCCTCCAATTATTACCCAAAAAAAATAAAACCTAAATATTAATATTGAAAATAAATTAATGCTTAACAAAACCAAATATACAGTTAGAATAAGTGCTTAATCGAAGCATGGTATTGATAATCAAGCAACAAACCAAGGAGGGTTAGCGATGTCCAAAAACGCATTCGCATTGTTTGCCTTGCTGACAACCACCGTCTTACTGCTACCACTCATCAGTATCTCCGCAAAAGGTAGTGATGATGAGGCAAGACTCTATAACAAATCTCAGGATTCAAGTAAAGCAGTACTCGCAAAAGCCGAACCCGAAGGCGATCCCGCAAAGGGAATGGAGATTTTCCAGGCCAATTGCGCGGCCTGCCATGGGCCTGAAGGCAAAGGTGATGGAGCTGCGGCAGCAGCGTTAAATCCCAAACCTAGGAACCTGAACGATGCAGAATACGTTTCAGCACTCAGCAATGAGCATTTACTTAAAGTAATAACAGAGGGTGGAGCATCGGTTGGAAAGTCTCCTATGATGGCAGCCTGGGGCGGTATACTGTCAGAAAATGATATCTTGAATGTAATTGCTTATATTAGAAAGGACATTTGCAAGTGTGAATATAAAGCGAAATGACCGACACGTTGAAATATCTCACAATAAATTCAGGGGATATTTTCCATATAACATTATTATTTTTCGCTAGTTGCAGCCGTGCACAATTTTCAGCTAAGTAAGATACCTATGCTCCACCCGAACCTTTTGAAGGAGATGTTTTTTCTACTAGCGAATATCCATTGGGGAGATGTGAAACAAAATATCGCAAAACATTGTTTCCTTTCCGGATATCTATTCTAAACCTTAGAACTGGCAACAGGGATTTACATCTTAACGTTCGGTGAAATCAGTTTAAGATAAGATTATTATTCTTTTTGTTTTTCAACTTAAGAAAACGATCAATTGATTTTTTGAACATTTAAATTCGTAATGTTAAAATTTCGAAAAAAGTATTATTTGCTGGAGAGGTGACCGAGCGGCCGAAGGTGCACGCCTGGAAAGTGTGTAGAGGGTTAATAGCTCTCTCGTGGGTTCAAATCCCACCCTCTCCGCCATGAATAAAAAATAGAGTTCCAGTTAGCTAGGCCCGTACGGCAGGAGCTTGTGAAACCCGCCAGGCCTGGAAGGGAGCAACGGTAGCAAATTCTCCTGAGCGTTGCGGTTAACCTGGCTAGCTGGTTTTGAAAAATCATGTCATACCTTGTACTTGCAAGAAAATGGCGACCAAAAGTCTTTGATGATGTAATTGGGCAGGAATATATAATCCAAACCCTGAAAAACGCCATATCAAGCGGAAAGACGGCTCATGCGTTTATATTTTCGGGACCCAGGGGTGTAGGAAAAACCTCCACTGCAAGGATAGTTGCAAAAGCTATTAACTGCAAAGATGGGCCTACGCATCTTCCATGTTCAGAGTGTACGAACTGTCAGGAAATATCTGAGGGGAATTCTCTCGATGTTATTGAAATTGACGCAGCTTCTCACACAGGGGTAAAAGACATAAGAGAAATCATTGAGAACGTCAAATATCTACCTTCATCGGGAAAAACAAAGATATACATAATCGATGAAGCTCATATGCTCTCTCAATCCGCCTTTAATGCTTTACTTAAGACATTGGAAGAGCCTCCTCCCCACGTGCTTTTTATCCTAGCTACCACCGAGGTTCAAAAGATCCCTGTTACCATACTCTCACGCTGTCAAAGATACGATTTTAAAAAAGTCTCAACGGATAAGATAAAGGACAGGATCATGCTGGTAACTTCTACTGAGAACATAAACATCACAGAAGAAACAATCTATTTGATAGCCCAAGAATCGGATGGAAGCCTGCGTGATGCGCTAAGCCTTTTAGACCAGCTTGTTGCAACTTTCGGTACAGATATAAATCATGAAGAAGCAACTAGAATTTTAGGTTTACTGGACAGGCAGCTTTTAAGAAGGGCGGTTTCTTCAATTTTCAACAAAGATACAAAGATGTGCCTCGAAACACTAAATGAAGCAAGCCTTAAGGGTGTAAGTCCAAAGCGATTTGCAGAAGATTTGCTAAAAATGTTGAGGAACGCACTCATAATCAGAACATGTGGCGGGGGAATAATATCTAATATATCAACAGAAGAGATAAGGGAAATTGAGCTATTATCGAATGATCACAGTATTGAAAACCTTGAGTTGCTATTTAATCTCATGCTGAAAGGAGCTGAAGAAGTACAACAATCGTTCTATCCTCAAATGGCACTTGAAGTTACTTTAGTTAAACTAACTATTATGGATACTTCAATTGCCATAGAGGATATTTTAAAAACCATTGAAAAGCTTAGCGATAAGCTTGGAAATGCTAATCCCTCATCATATGATAAAGAAGTTTCTCATACTCGGGCTGTGAAACAAATGGCGAAAACACAAAGAGATAAGTCGCCTGACGTCGAATCAAAGAACGACACAAAGAGATCAGAAGATATCAAAGACGACAACACAGTAAATGTAGAAGGTCTAGATTTTCTGGGGTTTCTGAAAGAAAAAAAACCTGTTATAGCAATGCAACTAGAACACGCTGAATCTATGAAAATCGGTGATTCGATCATAAAGATAGAGTTTCCATCTCAGTCAACCCATTACGATTACATTGCTCGTAAAGAGACCCAAGACACAATTCGGAAATTATCAAAAGAATTTTTTGGGAGAGATTATAAGATAGTGGCTCTAGCGAGTTCATCCAATGCCGAAAATACGAGTTTGAGTGATAAAAATTCTAAAATCAGATCACAAATACAAAACACGCAAGCGGTTCAAGATGCGATGGAAATCTTAAGAGGGAGAATAGTTAATATAAAAATCAGAGAAAAGGAGTAAGTTATATGAAATTCGGTGGGAACATCAAGAATATGCTAAAGCAAGCCGAGAAGGTAAAAGAGCAGATGGAAAAGTTACAGGCTGAAGCTGGAGAAAGGGTTGTTGAGGCATCGGCAGGTGGGGGAATGGTAACTGCTGTCGCCAAAGCCAATGGCGAGGTACTCTCAATAAAGATCGAACCAACAATCTTACAGGAAGGTGATATCGAGATGCTCCAAGATTTAATAACTGCGGCTGTAAATGAGGCTCTAAATAGAGGAAGGGAGATCATGAAAGAGGAACTAGCCAAGGCAGCGACAGGTTTTGGTCTGCCCCCTGGTCTTATTTGAAAATGCATTACGGTTTGCCAGATCCAATCTCCAGGCTTATTGAATCCCTATCTAAACTTCCAGGAATCGGTGAAAAGAACGCTACGAGGTTAGCCTTTCATCTGCTGAGGTCTCCCCAGGAATTTGCTGAAGGCATAGCAAAAGCCATCGTGGATGCTAAAAGGCAGGTTTCTACCTGCCCGATTTGCTTCAGTTTTATGGCTGGTGATAATTGCTCAATTTGCACAGATCACGAAAGAGATAAATCTGTGATCTGCGTTGTCGAAGAACCTTTTGACCTTCTCGCAATCGAACGAAGCAGGGAGCACAGGGGCAAGTACCATGTGTTAAATGGCGTTATATCTCCAATAGAGGGTGTGGGACCCGACGATTTAAAGATCAAAGAACTCATTAATAGACTGAAGACAGAACCAATTACTGAAGTAATAATAGCCACAAACCCGAGTGTCGAAGGAGAGGCCACGGCCCTATACCTTGCAAAAATAATAAAGCCTCTTGGAATTGAAGTAACTAGAATTGCCCATGGAATCCCAGTTGGCGGTGATATAGAATATGTTGACGAGATCACCCTGGGAAGGGCCCTGAAGGATAGAAAGAAAATTTAAGTTCACAATAAAGCCTGAAATTTAAATTGAGACTATGAGGTGCCAAACATCATGAGAATAGGCAGGGCGTTTAATGAGTTGAAAATCGGGGAGAAATTTTCAGAGAGTATTACTATCACGGAGGCCCATATCGTCAAAGCTGCAGGCCTATTTAGGGACTTTAATTCACTTCACACAAACGAACCAGGCATGAGAAAATCAAGATTCGGAAAACGAATTCTCCATGGAGCGCTCACGTTCAGCTTCATGGTCGGGGTTTATAGCAACATATTTCACGATACCGATATATCAACGGTCGAAGCCTCTATAAAGTTCACTTCACCCATCTACATTAACGATACAATTCACATGGAATGGGAAGTGAAGAGGCTCGAAGAAAAACCGAAGATCGATGGTGGACTTGTCGATCTATCAGGGGAGGTGAAAAATCAAGACGGCATTATAGCCGCCACAACCGAGGCGAGAATTCTTGTCTCAAATAAAACAATATTTGAGTAAGAATAAGACTTTTTTAATCTATTTCAGGCAATTTCGCAATTATACCTTCTGAGTTTCTTTGCCTATTGTAATCAAACGAAGCTTCCAGTATCAGCCAGACGGCCAGTGCCAGTATGATAGCCGATAGCACCAATAACAAGGGATTATAAGCAAATTCCTTAAAGTTCAGAATCATAGATCCAGTAGTCATGAGGATCAGGAGCACCATAGGAATTAACGTATAAATAACAGGGCTTCCTGTTTTCCAAAGGAAGATTGTTGCAGCAAGAAGGGTCAGACCCCGACGAGCTGGTTGGTAGCCCCAAAGAGGGGCCAGAGAAAAAATCCGCCAGAACCGGGCCCTTGACCAGGGGCTTCTGCAAGTATTGCCAATAAAAGACCCGGTACTACCGCCAAAGCCGCACCCACATATCTGCTTTCTAAGATTCTTACGTTATAAGCAGATCCTAGTTCGCTTATTATCAACCTCTGTATTCTAGCTGCGGTATCAAGTGAGGTAGCGGCAAAGCTAATGATTAGCACGCTTATCAAGGTGCTGCCTATCAGGTCAGGAATCTTCAACGCCTGTAAGAAACTCTAAGCTCCAATAACGAAGTTACTAAGACCACCGCTGCTTGCAGCTTGCCAGGAATCGTAGTGCTCCAGCTATAGAGGCGAAGTGGTGACCAAAGAGCACGTGTTTATTTGTCGGCACAAAGCCCAAGTCGTCTTTGAGCTCATGAGATGGGGTTAATTCATCATCTGAAACTTGAAACACCCTTCTTGAGATATATCTCGAATAGAAGCGATATCCAAAAAAATATAGTATCAGCACCACTACAGCAACTACTGCCGAGTTCATGTGTGTTCTCCGGTCCGATTATTTGTTTATTTATTCGAGGAGTCGCATTTTTTTCATTCTATACCTGAGGACTTCTCTGGTGACTCCTAGCTTTTCGGCGGTCCTCGTCTGATTCCAATCATTCATTGTCAACGCTTCCAGTATAACCTTTTCCTCTATCTTTGAAAGTGACATATCATTTAAAGACATCTCAACTACTATTTTTTCCTCCGCTTCGTCAAATTTCACATCGCTCTCAATTTGCCCCTCAAGCTTTATATAATTTGGATTCAGGACAACACCATCACTGAGAAGAACCGCTCTCTCTATCGTACTTCTAAGCTCCCTAACATTACCTGGCCATGCGTAGTTTAAGAATTCCCCTCTTACCCCTTCAGGCACTACCTTAATATTTTTATGAAGTTCATTATTAAAATATTCTACAAAATAGTCCGCGAGCATTGGGATATCGTCTCTCCTCGATCTTAATGGTGGCATCTCAAAACTTATAACATTTAGACGGTGATACAAATCTTCCCTGAAAAGCTTTTTGCTCACAAGTTCTTTTAGAGAACGGTTAGTGGCAGCAATTATCCTCACATCTACACTAATATCCCTCGTACCTCCGATTCTCCTGAATGTTCGTTCCTCAATTACCTTTACAAGCTTTGCCTGAGTTGACAAGCTCATATCTGCGATTTCATCGAGGAAAATCGTTCCCCCATCAGTGAGCTCAAAAATGCCCTTTTTCATTTTCTTCGCATCGGTAAATGCTCCAGCTTCGTGTCCGAAAAGTTCTGTTTCGAGGAGTGTATCTGGTATGGCTGCACAATTTAATTCCAATATAGGTTTTTGTGCTCTCACTCCATTAAAATGTAGTACCCTCGCGGCAAGACCCTTTCCCGTTCCACTTTCTCCCGTAATAAGAATCATTCGAGGGTCCGTATTGACTAATTTTAATAACAACTGGGTAATCTCTTTAATCGCGTCGCTCTCGCCCACAAAGGAATTCAATTCATACTTCAACTGCTCCCTCATAGTCACAGCGCTCAGATTGCTTTTTAGTACGTGAGCACTTAGAGCATTACGAACCATTATTCTTAGCTTATCAACTGAAAAGGGCTTTTCTATAAAATCATATGCGCCCTTTTTAATGGCCGCCACCGCAACTTCAATATTGCCATGCGCTGTCATCATTATAGTGTTAGGTACTGGCTCAAGACCGGTAAGATAGCCAAGAACCTCAAGACCATCCACATCGGGAAGTCTTAGGTCTAGCAGAACCACATCCGGATTTTCTCTTATCGCAATCCCAATCCCATCTTTTCCAGTATAGGCAGTAACAACTTCGTGCCCTTCTTGAGACAGAGCCTTTTCTAGCTGTTTGCACAATAGCCTTTCGTCATCGATTATTAAAACAAGATCGGACAATATTCGCTCCTAAGGTGCGTAAATCAATATCATTTATCTTCAAATCAGAGTTGCGAGTGTCTTAATCAATCAAGATTCAAGCCTTTAAGTCTGATGGAATCAATATAGTAAAGGTCGTTCCCTCTTCTTTGTCACTTGAAACCCGGATCTTCCCCTTATGGATTTCAACTATATTATTAGTAATTGAAAGTCCAAGTCCTGTCCCCATCTTTTTTGTTGAGTAATACGGGCGAAAAATTTTATCCATATCTTCCTCGGAAATACCTGATCCCGTGTCAGACACGCTTATCCTTATGTAGCCATTGGATGATGCTGTTTCAATGGTCAATTTCGCTGGGAACCCATTAATCGCCTCAACCCCGTTTATTAATAGGTTCAGTACTACCTGCTCTATCTGTTCGTAATCTACGAAGAAAAGCTCACCGCACTCTAGCCTTTTCTCAATGACTATGCTCTTCTCCCGGGCCTTGAAACTAACCAGGCTGAGTGCCCTTTCCACAATCTCATTTGGAGAGCATTCAATGAGATTCAACTCGCTGGGACGCCCAAGCTTTAGCAGTTCCCTTATTATGCGATCCAACCTGTCTATTTCCTTTAAAATATCAGCGCAAGTTTGTTTATGTTCAGGGTTTTTTGTATCATCCCTCATTATCTCGAGTGCTATTGCAATCCCAGAAAGCGGGTTTCTGACCTCGTGTGCTATTCCTGTAGCAAGCTCGCCGATAGTAGCAAGCTTCTCAGATTTTATGAGCTCCTCTTGCTTTTCCCTTATCTCCTTAGTCGATACTTCTATCCTCTCCTCTAGAACTTCATTAAATTTTACGATAGATTGGAGTAGCTTTAGATTTTCCTCGTTTTTCTTTTCAAGCTCATTTTTGTTCTGTTCAATGTTCATGAGCATGTTGTTAAACGCGTTAATGAGAGCGGAGATTTCAACACTTCCCATCAGACTTTTTACCCGGTAAGAATAATCCCCTGAAGCAACGGCCTTCGCAGCATTGACCAGGAGAAATATCGGCCTTGTTATTATCCTAGGAACAATCAACGTAAGAAGGCCTCCAAATAGCAAGGCTATTCCCACCATCGTAAAGATATTGATGTAAGCCAGCTTTAGCTGATCATCTGAAATTTTTATTGCGTCCATCAACATTTGCTTTGCCAGATATCCCTGGGAGCTATCTTGATCATAAGCGAAAAGGCTCGACAGGGTTTTGTATCGTCCTTCGATATTTGAAGCCGCCTTACTGAGTTTGTATATACTAAATATTGAAAATCCCCCTATCAGCAACATGAGAATCAACATCGTTGCGAAACCTATCGTTATCTGTCTGTTTAACTTCAACGCAGACATTCTATCCCTGATATGCCTAGAAAGACCCAAACGGACCTTGGGCTTTACAAAATCCTTAAATTTCATGACGCAATTCCTGTGCCATCTTTAATAGTGAATATATTAAACAATATTTCCAATTTACCTAATAAATTATAGACCTCTAAAAAGAACTGTGTAACTTTACACAGTAAAGACTGTGTACTTTCCCACAATTGTTAAGATAAATCTATATTTTAACACGTATCCGTCAGAAACGAATAAAAATATTTAGTAAAGTGGATTTGGCATTATGTTTGCACTCATAAATTTCAAGATTCCTAAAAAAGGCTTTCATCAGGATTCCCTCGGGACCTAGGAGGTGAATAGTACATGAGATTTTGGATGCTGATACTGGGCATTGCGATGGTT
This sequence comes from Thermodesulfobacteriota bacterium, assembly GCA_036397855.1. Classification (NCBI taxonomy): domain Bacteria; kingdom Pseudomonadati; phylum Thermodesulfobacteriota; species Thermodesulfobacteriota bacterium. The sequence continues at coordinate 26,871 of DASWID010000143.1, forward strand.
TCTGTCTTTAGCGATCTAAGTAGTGCCATTTCAAAATATGGAACTACAATCGCTGCAGCTCAAGAGACTGAACCTGCTTCTACTCCTACTCCTACACCAGCTCCTGAAACGGAAAGTTATCTTAGATAACTGGAGTAGAAAAAGCCGAAGCTGAAGTCATCGGAACGGGGCAAAACAAAGCTAAGGCAAAATTTAAAAAATAAGAGGGAATACAATAAACTCCCTCTTATTTTAGCCAACTTTATCGCTCCCATGGAATATAATGCGCTGCAATACTCGCAAACTGAGAATTATTCTAACTCAATTAAATCTTATTTTTGTAAACAGAAACCGATTAATACTTTAGGACTTGCTATTGGTTCAATCTTTTTAAAAAGAAACGGTAAGTCCACCAAGCCATCCTTGAACCCTTTACTCTAACTTCAATCGGATGATAAACGAGGTAAGCGCAATCAGCCCTCTCACCCTCTGTACAATCCAGGAAAGAACCCTGAACTATAAATATTTCAGTACCCGGTTCGGTTGTAAAACAATCGCCACTTGCGTACACCTTATTCAGTGCTTCACTGTCACCGTCATCGACATATCTCTCGGCTTCGAGTAGAAGACGGTCGTTTTTACACGCATAAAACCCATCACTAGTAACAATTTTACTCATTTCTGCCAGAGCCAGGCTTGGCAAAAGAAAGACTATTGCAAAAAATAAAAGATTCTTCATTGATTTGTGGAATAATCCAGCACAAATTTTAACAGAAAATCCTAAAACTACATAATAACATAACGAAGTCATTTAAAATTTCTTATCCTTTTAATTCCATTACCGCGATCTTGGGCGGTGGTCTTGGTTAAGTAAATCTTATTCTCACTGAGAATATAACGACTCTACCACTTTAGATGTTACATAATTCGGGGACAGTCTCTTAGATCTTAAATGAACGGTGCTGCATGGGGTTGCTCTCGATAATTGACAAACCTTGAAACAAAGCGCTGGAAATCAAAGAATTAAGTCACTTGACTTATATGAAATAATAAGAGCCCTAGGATCTTATCCCCCATGGAGGTGGCAGCATTTGAGGTATGGAGAGATACCTAGGGCCCTAACTTATGATGGGGTATCGTTCAATAATGTTTAACCAAGATTTAATCTTTTTGTTTCGGATCTCAGATGATTTATGTGCCGCAAAAATTAGAATAAAGAGAATAAAGGAGTGCGTCCCTCATATGTAATGAAATCGTGGTTATTAAAGTTTAGGTCAGTCGATCGGGAAAACGAAAGCTAATAATATACTTCCAGAGGGGAATTAACAACAAATTAACTTAACTTTCGTTCTAACTTAACTATACCCCTATATCCTGATTGAAGGTTATTGCCACATTCTCCTCACTGTGTTACCCAGAGACTTCTTAGATAGGGGGAGTCTCTGGGTCCCCTTATTTGTACTTATTGACTAAAATCCTCCGGAAAAGATTTCAGAACCTTTTTACCTGAAGCAGGGGTGTCAAAAACCACAAAAGATTTGCGAGTCCCCTATTCTTTCCTTTCTTTGTATTTTCTTTTCTCGTTCAAATTATGTTAATCTCTCTGTAATTATACGTCCTAATAGTCGTATAACATAACATCATTTCGGAGGATCGCTGGTCGGGCATCCCCGAAAAATACAATGGGAATAAATTTATTGTGTAGATAAAAAAGGAGGACTTTTTATGGCAACAAGGACAATATATGGCCAAGTCGAATCTAACGGCAATGTGCTGGCGGGAGCGGGTTTTCAAAGTTCTAGAGTCAGCACTGGTGTGTACACGATCGACTTTACCCAGGATTTTACAAGTGGTCCTGCGGTAAATGTAACGCCCATTGGATATGACAATAACCCTTGGTATATAAGACACGTGTTTATAAAGGAGCCAAGCAGCGGGCAGTGTATTGTGTACCTATTCGACACATCTTCGCCACCTGTACCCTCGGACAACAGATTCAATTTCATTGCAATTGGAGAAGATTAGGCACGGATTTCTCTTATTCGCAAGCGCACAGTTCAATTAATTCAGATAGTGGGATGGTGGGATTAGAAAATGGGGACAGATGTCCCTATTTTCAAGAGCCTGCGTCACATCCATCTGCGATTGCAACTCCTTGAGCGCCTAACGGTGCCGTTCAGTTGCGCCGCGAAGCGCAGTGCGGCGGCGGCAACTGCAACACCGGGTTAGCCCTCCCACAATAATGGGAAAGACAGCCCCTGACGCTTAAGCCAACGGACCGTATGCAATGCTATTCTATGCTTCCTGCCACTTGACCGCATATGTTTGCACTGGATGATCGAAGCCTTTTGGTGTTATTTGGCCTACATCAGAAAACAGTGACTTCTCGCCGTGATATTGATCTAGCACGACTTGTGCAACCAAAATCTGGCCGGGTTCAGCATGGGCGCAGGTGCGAGCCGCGAGCTGGACAGTTGCCCCAAACAAATCGTTATCTTCTTCAACGGGCTCACCCGCGCTCAAGCCAATTCGTACATACATGGATGTTTCAGGATTTGCCACGTTGTAAGCCGCAAACGCCTTCTGAATGGCGATGGCACACTGGATCGCGTTAGGGATAGCAACAAAGGAGACCATTAGTCCATCGCCAGTATGCTTGACTTCGCGACCATTGTGGTCTCTGATGGCGTTGCGCGTCATGGCATTGTGAACATGGAGCAAATGCAAAGCCTTTGCATCCCCTAGTCGCGCTGTCATAGCCGAAGAGTCCATTAAGTCAGTAAACATGATGACACGAAAGGCAGGTTCACGCAGTAGTTCCGCTGTACCCCCGGTACTTTCAGTGGGTACAGGGTCCTTAATTCGGCCCAAGAACGCATCCACAACCATCGGATCGACCTCGATGATTTCATTGGGAACCAGTCCGTGCGCTCGGGCGTGCGTTTTCTGAACTGCTTCTTTGTTTGGAGCGGTTACGAGACAAAAGGCCGTACAACGCGCCTCGTCGAACCAGTACGTCAGAAAATTGACGCCATACTCGGCTTGAATCTCAAGGTCTTTTTCGTGAGCGTGAGCAACTGCGTGCCGAGTGGCACCTTCAACATAGTGACGATCCATATAGATTGGCATTCTTGCCTCCAGATTCCGCCTGTGCCGGCCTGCTGTGACTGCAACGACCGGGCTAACTAATAATTAGGCTGCAAAAAATGCAGAATAATTCTGCAATAGGGGTGTTATAGTGCAAATCGCGGTTCTAATTGATACTACGATAAATGTAATTTCTAGTCAATAGGAAAGTATGGAAGATGGAAAGTATGGAAGAACCAAAAAAGAGGCTTCTTGTCCTCGTACGTGAAGCTATACGGCGAAAACATTATTCAGAGCGCACTGAGGAAGCCCACATCTACTGGGACAAAAATAAAATGACAATAATAAAACAGGGACAAAATAAAACAAGGACAGACAGATGTCCCTTTTTTCATTTTATCATCCTCTTCCATTGAAAAGTTAATTAGAAGCTCGATTGATTAGGTAGACTTAACTGTCCCGATACACCTTGGATTTCCGGTCATTGACCTTATACATCAAGCCAATCAAGAATGGCAAGAATACTGCCAGTTGCTAGGGCAATGCTCGTGTCCGCCGCGCCATAATACAGGTGGAGGGTGTCGCCATCGGGGGCAATGGTGTAGCCACAGGGAAAGACAACGTTGTCCACATCCCCGCGTTGCTCGTAAGGTTCTTCCGGGCCAAAGACCCATTCGTTGCTGCGCTTTAGGCACCGCTCCGGTGTGTGCAAATCAAAGAGAGCTAGTCCTAGTCGGTAAATAGAGCCGGCCGCGTTGTGCCGCACACCGTGGTAAATCACCAACCAACCCTGCGAGGTTTCAATGGGCGGGGACGAGAGGCCGATTTTATTCGCATCCCACCACCCACCGAGCCGGGCTTCCAGCATCAGTTTGTGGCTGCCCCAGTGGCGCAGGTCGGGCGAATAGGACATCCACATGTGCGCGCCGAGATAACTGACAGGGCGATGGATCAAAGCCCAATAGCCGCCAATCCGATGGGGAAACAGAGCCGCATCTTTGTCTTCTGGTGACATGATCATGCCGTAGCGCTCGAAGTGGTGAAAATCTTCCGTGAGCGCCAGGGACACTCCCGGGCCGCCGCGGGTGTAGGCAGTATATACGATGGCATACTTGCTTAATTCAGGGACGTAGGTGATACGTGGGTCCTCAATGCCCCAAAGTTCTTCTGGAAACTGCTCGGGATCTGCCAATAGGGTGGGCTGGGGGTCAATCTGCCAGTCATCCACACCATTGGCGGAGCGGGCAACACAAAAGTGGGAATGCCCGCGCCGATCCTCTACGCGGCAAAGTAGCAGGGTGGTTCCATCTGGTAGCAAGATGGCGCCGGGGTTAAACACGCTATTGACCGGATAGGGCCAATCGGTGGCGGTCAAGATGGGATTGAGTTTATAACGGCGAAAGAGTTCGGGGTGTTGATTGCTCATTGAGATCGTGCCTCCACGGATAGAAGAGTATTCTCAGCTAGTCGCAGCTCTAGCAAGGCCTGGAGAAATGCCAGCGTAGACTCCGCGCCCTGATTCTCGTTCGGGCGGTCGGGATGCAGACCGTCGCGACAACCGCCCGTTGTCGGGTCGTAGATGGGAAGGTTCAAGTCGTTTCGCCCGAGGAACCACTCGAAGGCGCGTCGGGCTTCCTTGCGCCAGCGATTGTCTCCCGTGACCCGGTATGCTTCGAGGCAGGCGGAGACCATGGCTTGAGCCTCCACCGGCTGTTGATCGAACCGGTCACGCTCACCGCCCCGCTGATAAAAGCCGTTGGATCCAATGGGGACAAAATGACCCCCTTCCGCATCAGCGCGCTGCAAGTCGGCCAGCCAACTGAGCGACTCAAGTCCGGCCTCGGTCATGGCGTTATTCGGTATGGATTGCCCACACATGAGTAGAGCATGTGGGAGAACGGCGTTGCAATAGGTTAGCCCGTCTTCGTACCAGCGCCATTCATCCAAGCGGTGGCTTTGATACAACGTCAACAGCCGTCCACCCAATTCCTCCAGGGCCTGGTTTGCCCTGCGGTCACCGGCAAACCGGCGAAGATACTCGTGGATGCCTATGAGGGCGAAAGCCCAGGCCCGTGGGCTGGTCGTGCCGCGAATGGCGGGCAATGCCTGCTCGAACAACCGGCCAGCCATACTCTGCAGTGCCGGCGTGTTAGAACGGCCCAACATGATGCCCAACGCCCATAACGTGCGACCGTGGCAATCGTCCGAACCGTTATCTTCTAGCCAGTGACGCTGGTAATCCATAAAGTTGCGAAAGCGTCCGCTCTCCACATTGAAGGCATACCAGATGAAGGCGAGATAACGGGAAGCCAGTTCTAAGGCCTCGCCATAGCCCAGTTCCTCCAGCAGAACACTCACCATCAGCGCGCGGGCGTTGTCGTCGGTGGTGTAGCCCTCACGATAGTCGGGCACCGTGAACAGGGCGTGCTGCAACATACCGGTCTCGTCGGTCATGTGGCGCAAGTGATCGAGTTTGAGGGGCGGTAATTCGCCCGGCCGTTTGTCGAGTGGTTTGACCGCAAAGCCGAGCGGAGTGAAATGTCGGCGTTCGGCGCGGGCGCGTTCAAAACTGTCCATGTAGCGACGCGCCACCTCTGGCCAGATCATCGCCCGCCCAAACAGATAAGCCCGCTTGCGCATGGCGTGGCGCTTGGACTCGTTGTCCAACAAGTCAATCACTTGCTCGGCCAATGCCGTCGGATCGCGGAATGGCACTAGTGCTCCCCGCTCTTCGGCAAGCATCTCTTCCGCATACCAATATGGCGTCGAAATCACTGCCTTGCCCGCCCCCAGGGTGTAGGCAAGTGTGCCCGAGCTGATCTGCGCCGCGTTGAGATAGGGCGTGATGTAAATGTCCGCGGCGCCGATGAACTCGACGAGTTCCTCCAAACTGACAAATCGGTTGTAGAAGATCACGTTACCCTCCACGCCTTTTTCTTGAGCCATCCATTGCAGTGACAACCGATACGTTTCGCCTTCGTGTTGGATCACGTGGGGATGGGTCGCGCCGAGGATGATGTACACCACGTTCGGATAGCGGGCCACAATGCTGGGCAGCGCGGCGATGACATTCTCGATCCCTTTGTTCGCCGAGAGCAATCCAAAACTGAGTAAGACAATTTTACCTTCGACGCCAAACAGGTCTTTGTGAAAACTCGGGTCCACAAAGGGCACATCGGGGATGCCGTGTGGGATCTGATCAATCTTCTCCGGAGACACACCGTAGACCTCTTGCAAGAATTCCGCGCCGCGCTCGCTCATGACGACCAATCGATCTGACAATGCCGCGACTTCTTCCAACACACGGCGTTGATCGGGGTCGGGGTCGCGCAGAATGGTGTGCAAGGTGGTGACAATGGGCATGCGCAATTCACACAAGAGGGACAGGATGTGACTGCCCGCTCGCCCGCCGAAGATGCCATATTCGTGTTGCAGGCACACCAGGTCTACATTGTTGATATTCAGGAAGTCAGCGGCGCGGCGATACGACTCAATATCCTTTTCCGTCAGCTCAAATCGAACACGAGGCGGATAGGCGTAACCGCCTTCGATGTCGTTGACGGGCAGGGCAATGCACGTTGTTCCACCATATTCGGTAGCGATGGCCTCACACAAGTCGGTGTTAAACGTGGCGATCCCGCACTGGCGCGGCAAGTAGTTGCCTATGAATGCAATGCGGTTGATTGTTGAATTGGTTGAGCTGTGTTCCATGACAACATCTCCTTCCTGGCAACCCCCTTATTTTGTGGCCTTTTGGTTAATTAACACAAAGAGGCGGTTACTCTGGTGACCCCCTACGCCATACCCGGAAAGGATTGGGACCGACTGTTTTCTGTTTGGATGGTGAGCTACCAGTGATTACCTTGTTAATTACTATACCAGACAGTTAGGATTAAGGCTACCGCGCTCTCCTCGCTTAATTTGCGTTAGCATAAAACTGAACTTATCTCTATCCGGGGCGTTGAAAACGGCCTCCTCCACGAAACAACCAGCCTTCGATAAAAGTCCTATCGTTCCGTTTGTAACCGTCCCAAAAGAGAGCAACTGCAAAGCCGCATGAACATATAAATGGATACACAACTCAACCACGCGATTACGTTTTTGCGCCGCATGTTTATTCATGTCTCGCACTTGTGCAGTTCTTGAAGTTTGAGAATATTGTTCGCCTGTCTGCACGCACCCGCCTTGGCTTTGCGCTGCTTTGACTTTGAAAGCGCATATCATGCGCATAAGCTGCGGCACGCTCAAAAATCGAGGCAACCCTCTTTTTGAAGTCGAGGTAACAGGGTGATGGTCATACCTTTGGTCGGGGTGGGCGGACTTGAACCGCCGACCTCTGCGTCCCGAACGCAGCGCTCTAGCCAACTGAGCCACACCCCGCAGTGTTGGAAAATTACGAATTCCAAATGACAAATTCCAATAAAGGTAACCTTAACTAATCCTACAAAGACCGTTTCAAAGTCACAAATTCCTAATAGCAAATTCCAACAGACTTAAAACGACAACAAGATTAGAATTAATATTTAACACTAGCCCCACGAATTTTCAAATATTAAATATGGTGGTCAAATTTCCGTAAATCTCCGATGGTCAGATTTCTAACACAACGGATGCTCAGGGGAGCCAGGAAACTCCTGGGGCAAAACCGGCTCGGGCTCAGGAACACCTGGGTTAGTTTCGGGCTCCAAGACCCCTATTCTTGTGATAGCGCGATAAACCGGGACAGGGATGTCCCACCTATCCGTCATTAGGGCACCCGATAGCCGGGGTTTTCCAACCCCGGATGTCACACGTAGCCCCTCACCCGATATGGTCGTGTTAAAAAAAACACCCCCATCCTCACCTTCCCCCTTTAATAAGGGGGAAGGGATAATTTCATCCTCATGTAACGAGAGTTCAATCATGCATGAGCTATCTTGGAGACATTTTATTTATGCCTTAAAGTTACGAACTAGCCCCTTCGTCTTCAAATGTCGATTCAGTCAGCAGGTGAGGATGACTCGCTTTAATTTGCTCCAGGAGATCTGAGTCCATCTTAGCGTCCGCTAATGTCTCCACGTTTGAGAGCTGTTTTAGAGTGAGGTTTTTAGTGTTTCTTAAATCAACACCTTTTAAATTCGCATTGCTCAGGTCCGCTTCAATAAGTATCGCATTAGCGAGATTAGCAGACTCAAGTTTAGTGCCAATTAAGTTAGCCCTGGTAAGGTTTGCACCAACAAGAATAGCACCGCTAAGATCTGCCTCGTTGAGATTGGTGCCCATGAGATTCGCGTCTGTCAGGTCGGCTTTGCTCAGAACGGCTCCCTTGAGAAAAGCCCCTCTCAAATTTGCCTTACTTAAGTTTGCCCCCTTTAGATTAGCTTTACTCAATGATGCCCAGTTGAGATCCGGGGTCAGAGTGGGATCTTTATGCCTCTCCCGGTTCCATACATCGGTACCCATTTTTATCAACTTTAGATGCTCACCGTTCGCCATAATATCAAAGGAAGCGATGAATGTCTCGTGCTTTAATCATTAATATTCTTCCACGATAAACAATCTCATTAATTAATTCCCAGGCTTCAAAATAACAGTTTTGCCTTCGAACAGATCCCTAAACCTTTGCGCGTCCGACTCGGAACCAACGATAGAGCCCCAATGCATTGGAATCGCTATCTTGGGTCTTAACACATTAGCGATTTCAGCAGCCTCATCCGCAGTCATAGTATATGTTCCACCTACAGGAAGCAAAGCAATATCAACGCTAAGCTTTTTCATCTCCTCTATGGCATCAGTATCGCCGGCATGGTAGATGCGCATTCCATCAACAGTAACTATATAACCGACCCAACCACTTGTCTTGGGGTGATAATTCTTTCCGATATTATACGATGGGACAGTCTCTATTCCGACTCCTTCAATTTCAATATTATCACCCGAACTAATTATCCTCACATCGCCGCTTAGTTTTGAGGCAGAATCCCTTGTTGCAACAATAACCGTGTCCTTGGTCTGAATCCTCCTCACATCATCGAGTGAAAGATGGTCGAAATGCGAATGTGTAATAAGGATCAAATTGGCTTTGTCTTTTTTGACCCTCCAGGGATCAAAATAAATTAACTTTCCATCAGCATCTAGTTTGAAACTTGCATGTCCAAGCCAGTAGATTTTAATTTTTTGGGTAACTTCAAACATGAATCAATAATTTTATCTGAATAAAAGAGGTGCTAAACCAGAAATTTGGCAAAGCTCCTTTTGTTTATTTTCATTAATAATTTCGAATTTACTTTGATTCAGTTTAAAACTCATTAATTACTTCGTACTTTGGATAAACAAAGCTCCCCTTCATCCAAACTGCCCATGTTGGATCTGCAAGTGGCTTCAGCCTATACAAAGGATTCTTTTCTGGAACCTTAAACGTTATCTTTGCATTTTCTGTTTTTACGGAACCACCATTATAGGGTATCGGGTATTTGACAACCTGGTTTATCTTCTTACCATCCTTTTCAGTCTGAATTAGACCAAAATAATTGAGATGACCGCCCCCGAAACCTCCAAGGGTGTCTCCTACATCCGCGGTTGCTTCGATAAACGGTTTTCCATCAACCGTTAAGACCGCTTTCAGCTTTCCGTTCTCAACAGTTGTCGTTGTATTTCCAGCCCGGGCTGGTATTCCGACCTTTTTGGTAAATTCACGCATCGAGGGTGAGCTATTAAAATAATACACAAAGTATCTTCCGGGATAACCGGTAGGCTGACCCATGTTATAGCCATCCTGACCCTTGAGTTCAACAGTCAGATACGTAAGTGTATACGCGCCGAAACCCGAGGTTTGGTTTGGATCAGGAACGGTGTACATATTTATAACCACTTGATTTTCTGGGTTTGGCTCCAATCCCTTAGGAAGAAGTGATTTTAGAACCACGGGATCAGCTTTATAAGCGGCGATAAACATCCACGCATCTGTGACTAACTGCGGAGGTGGCAGTGTTTTTCCC
>DASWID010000144.1 GCA_036397855.1 Thermodesulfobacteriota bacterium
GCCTTCTTCAATGACTTTTGATATTTGCCAAGAACGATAAGAAAAAGCCTGACTAACGAAGCCGATAACTAAGGCGAGTGCGGTGAAAAAGAGGATTTTTCGAGTTTTAATATTTACTTCTATCAATTTTAATTCAAAAAACTAGAAATTTGGGGGACCTGGAATAATAAATTACGCCAAGGTTTATACCTGATTAACTGATCTGTCTCAAGTCTTCGATATCTGGGAACTTGTCTGTTTTAAGAAAATACCTTAACGATTAACTGCATCTTTATACGTGCATTATCAAGAGGAGTAATATAATTCAGTTACTGTTGAGTAAATACTTGCAAGAGATCGATTCAAAAACACCTTGCAGATGAAATAAGTTCGGATACTTTTTCGGAGTAGTATAAATGCTTTTTATTTCTTTTCATGGCGGGCTCGATGTTCTTGTATTTACCGCTGGTATCGGTGAGAATTCTTCTGTCATTAAAGCGAGAGTCTGTGTGGATGCAGAGTGGCTGGGAGTATGGATTAACGAGGCTGCTAACCTGAGGGGCGAACCGAGAACTAGCCTGGATGACCGTGCTGTATCAGTCTGGGCGATTCCGACCAACGAGGAGCCGATGATTGCCCCCGGCACCTACAGCCTGGTAATTCGTTGAGTCAGTGTCTTCTGAATGTCCCTTGGACCAAATGAAAATGGAGTCATTTTGCTATTAAATGAAAGCGGCTGAAAAAGATTTAGAAACAAAAGCTATGCTAATACAAAAATCCAGGTCCTCGCCTGAAATTGGTTGCCAGAGGAAGAGATATTATTGTAACTGGCTTAAATCGATTCTTAATTTGGATTGGATGATTAATATAACCGAACTTGATAAAGAGGAGGGTAAGTTATGACGCTTAAAAGAAAAAAAGAGATATATCCTTCGGCGTTAGAAGATGCTCAGGCCGCTGAATTATTTATCACAACGCCACAGACCCGTTCACCTTCTTACCGATTAGCTTATCGGGACACTGACTTCCTGCTTAGAGACGAACTCAGACCTGTCCGTCTTCAACTTGAACTGCTGAAGCCGGAGCTTGTGATGAAGGAGCACAATATCGAGAATACCATTATTATCTTTGGAAGCACCAGGATTTCGGATCCAGAGGTCGCAGAGAAGCAACTGGCAGATGCAGAGGCCATGGCTCTTAAAAATCCAACGGATGAGGCGCTTGCACGGAAGGCGACGATAATACGCGGCATTGCCGTAAACTCGAAGTATTATGAGGAGGCGCGCAGGCTCTCGTACCTGATTTCACAGGCCGGGAAATCTGATGATCTTAATTTCGTGGTCATTACCGGTGGAGGTCCAGGAATAATGGAGGCGGCTAACCGCGGTGCCTGTGATGCGGGCACTGAAAGCATCGCCCTCAATATAGTCCTTCCCTTTGAGCAGGTACCCAATGAATACATCACACCTGATCTCTGTTTTCAATTTCACTATTTCGCAATTCGAAAGATGCACTTCCTTATCAGGGCTAGGGCACTTGTTGCCTTCCCAGGCGGTTTCGGCACCCTCGATGAACTCTTTGAGACATTGACACTTATACAGACGAAGAAGATCAAGCCCATACCGATCCTTATTTTCGGGAGGGAGTTTTGGGATCGAATCGTAAGATTCGATGTGATGGTCGAGGAAGGGGTCATCTCACCGGAAGACCTTGATCTCTTCCAATATGTTGAAACAGCAGAGGAAGCGTGCGAAATTATATTGAGAAATTATAAAGAGGGAAGATGAGAAATGAAATGGCTGCCTGAACATAAAACAAAGATTGTATGCGCCATGAATACGATACGGTTCGAAATGGCCATCGTCGATAGCAACGTGAGGCCGGCTCCTGCTAAGCTGCGCCTGGACCCTTATGCAAAGTGCGTTGAGGGGGAGGTGAGATGGGATGAGGTGGTGTATCCGTACCACTTTGGAAAACCCGATTCAATGAATGAAAAGGACATGCGTCCCCTTTAATTAATGGTCTTCTGAATTGACTGTATGAGCTGGGCGCAGTTCTTCCTTAAGTTTGTGATATTCAATCCCTCTGTTACAGGTCCTATTCCCACAACGGCAAAAGTAAAACACATGGAGGACAACATGGGGGCTGGAATTGGACGGCTGCCTGATTCCGAGACAAGAAAACGTATGGCTAAGTATTTCGATTCACTCTAAATTGAACAAAGAGGGAACCGACACTTATTATCGATAGCAGAAATTTCTTATCGCATACCCGGGATCTAATCAGTAAGAAAATTGCTTGATAAGAATCTATAAACAAAGAAATTAGTGTCTTTCTCCCGTCTCTATGTCACACTTTTATGGGTGAAATGAATCCATATGGTTTTACGGTTAAAAGCGAGCAATCTACTTGATTAAGAACCGACTCCGCTGTATTTCCTATGATAAATCCGGGTAGACCCGTGCGGCACACTGTGCCCATTACGATAAGATCTATCCGTTCCTTCCCGGCGATGTCCGGAATCAGTATCCCTGGATCGCCTTTCCGAAGGTGGACCTTGTGCTTTAATTTAGCAAAGGGGAACCTAGCTAGAAGGTTATCTAAACACCTTTTGTGAAAATTCCTTGTATCTTGGAGCAATTTGTTGATCTCAGCCTCAGTCGTTCTGGCGCGGTGACCCCGCAAAGCGCTTTCGCCCCAAAGCCTCCACGCATGGACTATATGGAGTTCACTTTTCTCTGATTGAGAAATCGAGACTGCCAATTCCATAATTACGTTATTCAGCTCATTTTTGACCCTCTCAAAGGGATCGGGATCGACCGCTGCAAGAATCCGGGAATATCTTTTAGATTTGGAAGGCTTAACCATCCAGACCGGACAGGGACACTTACGCATTAGATTTATATCAATGCTTCCGAAAAGTGCAAATCTTCGTCCGCCCCTGCCCTCCGGGGTTTTCATCACCAAGTCATTATTATGTCTAAGTACCTCTTTTATTATCTCAATGTGAGGTTTTCCGACAAGAATCCTGATCTTAGCCTTAATACGTTTCTTGGTCTCAATCGGTTTGATGAGCCTTTGTATTTCCAGGAGCCTCTCCTTAACAGCCGCCTTCTCAAGTTCTCGAACCGAAACAATTTTAAGAAAGTCCTTCATTTTCTTAGGCAGCTCCTCCAGAACATCAACTACCGTTAACTTAGCCTTATTGTTCTTGGCGAGTGCGAACGCTCTGTTGACCGCTTCGCCTTCGTTATCTTTGCCATGTACTACTAATAGTATGTTTTTAAATTTTGTCACGCAGTTTCCCCCGAAGGATGTAAGTTTTAAAAATGGTAAGTATTGTATTGGCAACTTAAGGATAATTCAATACTTTTGTTTAACAATTATCTATTAAAGGGAACTTAACACTTCATTCAATCGGGAGCGCATACGAGGGTCAATCGCGAGAAGCTGGGATCCTTAGTAGTGTTGTTCTGTATGATGCATCGTGCATCCAGAATCCTGCACCCTGAATCCTATCACCATTTGTCAAATGTAGACCTGATCACTTCTTCATTTTCTGTTTAAGGACATGATAAAAACAAATTACAGTGTGGTGAGTTGCGTTAGTCAATACAATAGCGTCTGCTTTACTTCGTTTCATTGCTCCCGCTGCTTTAATTCAGAAAATTTACTAGCTTAATTTTACCAGCACCTTGATGGGGAGCGGTGCAGTCAAACAATGGTTGATTTCTCTTACTAAGTTATCTACAAGATTCCTCTTTGACGATCGACACCTGAAACTCAATTGTCTCATCTAATATTTTCTTCCCTTTTTTATCTGCTATCTTCACCTCGTCCCTTAATGGGAAGTTGCGCTGCCCGTCAGGCGCTGTAAATGGCAAATCTACTTAAGATGATTTGTCAGCAGCAACATCAGAGGTGTTTTCAATATCCGGTAAGTTATCTGTTAAAGGAAAAGATCTTAACGATTAACTACACCTTTATTTGTGCATTGTCAACAGCAGTAATAAATTTCAGTTACTATTGAATAAATACTTGTAAGACATCGATTCAAAACCACCTTGCAAATGAAATAAGTTCGGATACTTTTTCGGAATGATGGAAATGTTCTTTTTTCCTTCTCATTGGCGGGATCGATGTGCTTGTTTTTACTGCTGGTATTGGTGAGAATTCTTCTGCCATTGGAGCGAGAGTCTGTCAGGATGCAGAGTGGCTGGGAGTTCGCCTTAATGAGGCTGCTAACCTAAGGGGCGGGCCGAGGATTAGCCGAGATGACAGTCTGTATCAGTCTGGGTGA
>DASWID010000145.1 GCA_036397855.1 Thermodesulfobacteriota bacterium
ACAGCCCAGTCGAAGGGCTATTAGATGCTCCAAGTGACTGAACAGACCATTTGTTTCTGAACTAATACCCCGTAGCATGCTAAAGGGTAATTCCTTCGAGTTAAATTTCATAACTCAATCTGAAGATATAACAACGTGCAAATCTTATTTGATTTCATAGTTCTTAGACAAGTACCTAGACGAATCGCAAGTAAGTATTTAATCAATTCAGGTTCTTTGATTTGGGATAGATTCCAGAAGGGCAATCTTAAGTGCTTGCTGCCCGTGTCTTCTAATCCGCTCTAAAAATTGGTAAAATCTCGAAAGAATGATATTAACCTGCACCAGGAGTATAACTTGACAGTACAGACCTGCATCCACCCTGGGGAACTTCCTCCCTTTTCGAATCAGTCGGTTGTCTTTTTTGCAAATTTGATGTCGATGTTTTTTGGTAATATAGAACAAATGAACCAGCTTAATAGAGAAGTGTCAGGCGCAAATACATACGGCGGTAGACTACTTCCAATTATTAATATTTTGTTTAAAGGCGGGAGAAACCTCCTTATCCTGGAGAAAGAACCTAACGAATCGATCTTAAAATATCAGGAGGAGGTCTTAGAATTAAGCCTTCCGGACTTTATTATAGTTCCAAGGGAATTATATGAAGCAATTAGCCAGGATAATAGAACCAATTTTAATCCTAATGAAATCGAGCGCTGTTTTGCATTTGTTAGAAATTATATTAAGACACTAGATAACGTGAACATTAAGGAATACAGGCACAATAAGATTCCCTCGCTTGTCGTATTACCGAATAAAATAGGCAAGCCTGGGGTACTGCTAGTTTCTCACCTGGATGTAGTGTCTCATGAAGATGCAGAGGTATATAATCCAGAACTCACTGACGGTCGGATATATGGAGCAGGATCCGGGGACATGAAGGGTGCATTGGCTATAATGCTTGAGCTGTTCATCAATTTCCATCGCCTACATCCTGCCATTTCACTGGGACTTGCTGTTACTTCGGATGAAGAACAAGGTGGAAGTTCTGGCATAGGTTATCTCTTTGATGAGGTAGGCCTTCGTTGCGGTACTGCGATAGTTCCTGACGGAGGTTCATTGAACGAAATCACCATTGCTGAAAAGGGAGTAATTCATCTTCATCTTATTTGCCTGGGCCATTCTAGCCATGCTGCTAGGCCATGGCTGGGTGATAATCCGTTAGAGAAATTGTTGGAAAGGGTGGCAAACCTAAAAAGGTATTTCCTCACATTGAAACAAGGCGATGATCATTGGCATCCAACCTGTGCATTAACAAGGGTCGAAACTCCTAACGTAGCAACCAACAGAATCCCTTCTGTCGCAAAGGCCGATCTGGATATCCGATTTCCCCCTCCCTTTACTGTCGATCAGGTCATTTGTGTGAGTACACAAATTTTGGGAACTCATATCGAAAGCAAAGTCATCCTCTCTTCTGAGCCTATGCAGTTTGAGCCTGATACGCTTTTCAAGACAGCAATTGAGGAGGTAACTGGTGAAAGTGTATCCTTCATCCGGGAAGACGGCGCCAGTGATGCCCGTTTTATCCATCAATATGGAATCCCGGTTATTATTTCTCGTCCTATTGTTGGAGAACTTCATTCTGAGAATGAATGGATTGATGTTGATTCAATGATTAAGTTTTATATGATATGTGCACGATATCTCGAACGAAAGCTGCTGACTTAAGAGAAATGAAATTTAAGCAATTCGAACAATCCTTAAAAATTTGAAAATAAATGGCCAAAATTAATATATTAGATTCTTACGAAAAGATAAGATCTATTGGCACTTTAATTGATTTTGTTCAAAAACGAATATATCTTACTAATATTTATTTGATCGCTTCATGCTTTAAACATTGAGAAGTTATAGATGAATTTTATAAGACTATCTCAAGCCTCTTTATTTATTCTTTCTATCATTCTTTTCGTATCAACTCAATTTATCTACTCTAAAGAATTAAAAAAGGGACACGAGCTTCCTATTCAATGGGAGCCTGTAGAGTCTTTAAATAAAGGCCTTCCCAATGGAATCAGGGTTTACAAAGGATACAACAGTATACTTCCGTTACGTGCCTGGTATGTATATATCGATCAGAAAGAGCCCGATATTATAACCAAGGCGGTGGTTTCTGATGACAGGACGGATAATCGTGAAACAGTCTCCAGTTTTGCGAAGGATCTTGGTGCCTGTGTTGTGGTTAATGGTGGGTTTTTCAGAAACGATCTATCCCCATCGGAGCACGTCGGTCTTTTGGTTTCTGGCGGATCGATAATAAAACCGGCCACTAACTCCGTCCTCAGTCATTCTGATCGATACCACACAGCCCGTGCTGCAATTGGGTTTAAAGAAAATGGAGATATCGATATCGCGTGGGTCACGACACACGATAATAAACTCTATGAATGGGCTGAACCTCCTAACCATCGGCCGGGCCAACCGGCTGGTCCGCATAATTATCAGAATGCAAAGGAATGGAAGGTTAGAGATGCGATTGGCGCTGGGCCAGCATTAGTAGTAGATGGGGATATTCGTGTTACTTCAGACGAAGAGGCGTTTTTTGCAAAATCATTCAACCAGGTTAACCCCCGAACAGCCGCAGGTGTCACCGCTGACGGTGCATTAATAGTGTTGGTTGTGGACGGGCGTCAGCCTGATAGTAGGGGAGTAACCCTCCATGAACTTTCAATGCTGATGCATGATTTAGGGGCGGTCGATGCAATTAATCTTGATGGAGGCGGTTCTTCGACACTCGTGGTAAATAATACCTTGGTGAATCGACCGGCAGGCGGAATGTTCGAACGTGAAGTGATGTCTGCAATTGCTACGTTTTGTAGTTCGGACTATAAAGGTAA
This sequence comes from Thermodesulfobacteriota bacterium, assembly GCA_036397855.1. Classification (NCBI taxonomy): domain Bacteria; kingdom Pseudomonadati; phylum Thermodesulfobacteriota; species Thermodesulfobacteriota bacterium. The sequence goes on from DASWID010000145.1 coordinate 2,877, forward strand.
ATAATAGTGGAAATTTCTTCGAATAACCTTATATTTCGGGAGCAATTTCCGCGCTCAGAGCGTTTTCAAATTCACGGAGGAAAGGGTGAGCGGGAATGCGATTTATTGGCTATGGATGCCCGATTCAGGCATGCGGGCATCACAACGAAATGGAGGACTAAAGTCCTCCGCTACATAAAGAATCTTTTAAATGTAGGGGTGACTTTCCCTTGGCCCTTCGGCGTAGTCAGGACTCAGTGCTGAGGGGAGATCAGTCTTCATGCGGGGTTGGAAAACCCCGCCTATCGTTCCGGTGAGCCCTTCGATAAACTCGGCCGTCAGGATTGAAGTGAAAAATAATCCGTTCACGCTGAGCCGGTCGAAATGTAAAATAACAGGTTACGCATGTCCCCGTTTATTTAAATCATTTGTTTATCAAGCGGGATCAACAGAGTCGGAATACCTGATTTGATCATCTTGGACAATGTGATAAAGAATGATTAGATCCTGTTTTCAAGCGATAAACACTCTAAGCATACAAAAGAGCATATCGAATTTGAAATTTGGGGAAATTAACTAGCGCTGTATTTTATATCCTGCCTTTTCTCTGTCCCAGGTGTCTTTTGTGATACCCTTATCTCTGAGTTTGTTTTTTTGTACTCTTTGGGTACCGGTCATAGGTAGTGATTTCTCAAAACGTATAAATCTGGGAATCATGAAGTGAGGCATTTTGGGTTCTAGAAATTTTAGAAGTTTAATGGGATTGATTTTCTTACCCTTCTTGGGAACAACGACGATCATTAATTCATCCTCAGCGAATCTTCCAGTTTCAGCCTTTATCCCGATAGCTGCGGATTCTTCAACATCAGGGTGAGAGCTTACTATCTTCTCGACTTCGAATGAGCTTATGTTCTCTCCCCTTCTACGAATGTAATCCTTTACTCTGTCGACGAAATAGATATAGCCATCTTTGTCCATCCTTCCCGCATCGCCCGTATGAAACCAGAAGTTGCGAAAGTCCTGGACAGTCTTTTCAGCCATCTTATGGTAATAGTGCAGCATTATGTTTGGTATCCTGGGGCGAACTACTATCTCTCCGACCTGTCCCCTTGGAACTTCCTCATCAGTTTCCGGATTAGTTATTTTGATCTCATAACCCGGTGCCTCCTTTCCACATGATCCAACCCTGAAGGGCTCCCCAGGTCGCATCCAGGTACATTGACCGATTTCGGTAAGTCCATAACCTTCCATAAATTTAATGTTAAATCTGTCCATAAAATCTACGATGATGTCATGAGGTGCAGGCGAGCCCAGAACTAAATTGACTTTATGCTCCTTCTCTTCAGGCACTGGAGGTGTGTTCCACATGAAGTAGGACATCGTGCCTACAATGTTAAATTTGGTTACTCCGTGGTCTTTAATCCATTTCCAGAACTGGCTTGCGCTGTATTTCTCCTCAACTACCACTCTGGCTCCTTTAATCAGGGCTGGATACACTGTCATTACCATTGCATTTGAATGAAAGAGTGGCAGGCATGTAAAACAGACATCGTCGGGACCAACGTCCATGATTTCAGCATAGTTTCGGGCACTGCTGTAATCCGCTGCACACGGTCTCATGACGCCCTTTGATCTACCGGTTGTCCCGGATGTGTACATCAACCTGGCAAAATCCATGAATGTAACTTCGACTCCCGGCTCGGAACTCTTCTGGGAATCGATGAACTTTGTGTATGAAACCATTTTGCCGAAGTTGAATCCGTGCCTATCGAATTCTTGACTTCCTCCTCTAGTCCATACGATTACGTTTTCTACTTTAGAAATCTTCTTTGCAATCGGGGGCATCCTGTCAAGATATTCTTCAGCTATGAACAATACCTTTGAGTCGGAGCTATCGATTATGTATTGAAGAAAATCCATCTTGTAAGCCGTATTTATCGGTACCATTACAGCTCCAGTCTTCAGGATACCGAACCAGACAATCACATAATCAGCCGAGTTAGGCATATAGACAGCAACTTTATCTCCCTTTTGCACTCCTAGTTTTATTAAGCCGTTTGCGATCTTATTTGCTAACTGGTTTGTTTGATAGAAGCTGAGTGGTTTTCTGTATCCGAACTGTAGGAATGGTTTTTTACCAAGCCTTTTGGCGTGTTCTCGTAATATGTTTGGCAGTACCCATTTTGATCTGTCCTCTTTTAAATACCATTCCACGTCAAACTTTCTTTTTCTTCTATAGACTATTGGATGATTTAGGTCAAAAGCCTTTTTCTGCTTGGTCTTTGTTGCCATTTTTCTTTCCCCCACCTTGATCCTCCTCCTCCTTCGATTTCACTCAGGACGGGCTCCAGCGAAGGAGGAAAGTGTCAAGTTATTTCTTATATAAAAGCCTTTCTTGTTGGTATCGCCAAAACCTGCTCCAACGTCAATACCCTGAGATATCTCTTCCCGTTTTCCTCATATATCTGGTCTATCCCTCCAAACTTCGCTGCCTCAAGTGCGTTCATGCCGGCGTCAGTGACATATTTTTCACCGATGAGATTTATGGTTATCACACCTATGTCGTCTCTTCCAACTATAGAGGTAGTATCTAGTATTTCAAACTTCGATCTAATTTTTTCATGTTCATCCTCTTCACCGTGTGCATAAAGCAGTTTAACTATATCCGCGGGGTAGGTGGGGGCGTTATGGGCACCACTATTCATACCCAAATGATATGCGAGAGGAAAGTGTCTGCTTACTTCACCTTCTGCCATTGCTTTCACTGCTCCACCGTATCCGATGAAAGTGGACGCAGGATTATGATGCACAGCGGCATCGTTAAGGGTTGCAATCTGAAGCCAGCTAAAATCTACAAGATTTATTTCCCCTTCAGATGTTCCTTTATAAATGTCTCCAATTCTGAAATCTTCGAAAGTCTTACCATTATCACCTAGCAAATCCTTAGGCAGCTCATGGTATTCGTTGGGTAAGACAGCACTGTCTAAGTTGATTTTATCGGGTTGGGGTTTAATAGTATTTGACTGTGGGTAGGTTTTACCGTGTTTCCCTCTCACGAGTACTTGTCTTACGTATTCGACGACACTTACTCCAAGTTGGTTGTATACATTTGTTTTCACCTGGACAGAGCCGTTTGTTGCCCCATCCTTTCTGAATTGTTTACCCAAGACGTCAGATCTGGCAAATACAACGTCACCTTCGTAAACGGGTGCACCGAATCTCAAGTCGCTGTATGAGAGATTTGCTATGGCGTTGAATGAAATGTCGTGTACGCTCAAGCCAAAGCCAGCGTTAAATATGAAACCCTGACTTACCAACGCAGGTTTTTGTATTCCGTATTTTTCATGTTTACGTGTCGAATCAGGGTCTTTGTATTCAAGGTGGTAACACAAATTGGAATTTGCACCTAGTAATAGTCCGTCATTGTATTTTTTTATGTACTCCCTGTTCCTAAGTGGCGTTATTTGAATAGCACCGTGATGATAAACATCTCCCTCATCAAAATCTCCAACAAATCTTGAAGATACCAGCTCGGATCGTAACAAGAAAATCCCCTCTTTATTTTGTAAAAAAGCTTAAATATTACCCAAAATCAAATGGCTAGCAACTTTGATGTTTGTCTTTGCAAATTCGGGTTAAACTATTGTGTCGGCTTCAGACTCTGATACCTTCTCCCTTTTCTTCCCGAAGATCCATGCTACTAAAATTCCAAGTTCATAAAAAACGAGAAGGGGCACGAACATGAACATCATAGAAATAGCATCAGTCGTCGGCGTAAGAATCGCCGCTATAACGGCTCCTGCGAGGATTGCATATTTTCTTTTTTCCCTTAGAAGCTTGCTGTTAACAATCCCAAGTCTTGAAAGGACAAATACTACGAGAGGAAATTCGAAAACCAATCCGAAACCAATTATTAATGACATGAAAAAGGAAAGGGCCTCGCTAATTGAAGGAAACGCCTTCACGTACTCGGATGAATATTCTCCAAGAAGGAATTTGAACGCCGGAGGAGATGCAATGAAATAGCAAAAACTTCCACCTATCAGAAATAATATAGTACCAAATAGAATAAAAGGTATGACTATCTGCTTTTCTTCCCTGTAAAGGGCTGGAGCGACAAACTTCCATATCTGGTAGAGAATGAATGGAAATGCTGCAACCATCGCAGCGAAAAAGGAAACCTTGAGGTAGGTAATGAAACCCTCGGCGGGTCTAGTAAAAATGAGTGAGCTTCCTTCGGGTAGATTTTTTATTATTGGTAACATTAAGAAGTCAAATACTTTCTCAGAGAAGGCATACGCGGGAATAAAGAAAACGACAATTGATAGAAGTGACCACAGTATCCGCTTTCTTAGTTCACCGAGGTGTTCAAGAAAACTCATTTTCGCTTCGTCATTCATAGACGACCTAAATCTTAACTCAATTCGAATGTTTAAACAATTTAGACGACTTTCTGTATAATTGGTGTTACTAATCCAGACAAATTGACAAAACTCCCCACTAACTTATATTTTAATCCAGTTTAGATGATGCATGTTTTTTATCGGTGGAGGAAGGTTTGAAGATATTAATCACAGATGGTATTGCTGAGGAAGGGTTGAAACTTTTTAAATCACAACCCGGACTAGAAATCGATGTGAGGAAGGGTATGTCCCCAGATGAATTAAGGAATATTATTGGTAACTATGATTCGATAATAGTAAGAAGCGCAACAAATGTCACATCAGACATTATTGATGCCGCTGGAAGTAAACTTCGTTTAATTGGTCGCGCAGGCATAGGTGTGGATAATGTGGATGTAGCCAGCGCCACGAAAAAGGGCATTATAGTTATGAATACGCCCGAGGCGAATGCAATTACCACCGCAGAGCACACGATTGCCTTGATGCTGTCTATTGCACGTAGAGTGCCTCAGGCTCATATTTCAGTGAAAACGGGATTGTGGGAGAGAAGTAAATTTAAGGGGAGGGAGATTTTCGGAAAGACCCTTGGTTTAATTGGCCTTGGTAATATCGGGAGACTCGTTGCCGAAAGGGCTATTGGGCTAAAGATGAAGGTATTGGCCTATGATCCCTTCCTATCACCTGAAGCTGTTGCTAAGCTTGGAGTTGAACTTGTATCTTTTGATGAATTGATAGAAAGCTCGGATATCATATCAGTTCATACTCCGCTCACAAATGAAACGAAAAACCTCCTTTCAAAAAAAGCATTTGAGCGCATGAAAAGGGGGGTGATTTTAGTTAACTGTGCTCGTGGTGGAATTGTTAATGAGGATGATCTCTGCGATGCGATTAAATCGGGAATTGTTTCCGGAGCTGCATTAGACGTTTTTGAAAAGGAACCACCTGATAAGGAAAATCCCCTTTTAGCTCTTAACGGTGATTTGGTTTTAACTCCCCACCTCGGTGCTTCAACTGAAGAGGCACAGACCAAGGTTTCTGTTGCGATAGCGGAACAAATTATAGACTATCATTTGAATGGTGTTGTCAGAAATGCTGTTAATATGCCTTCGATAAGCCTGGAGCTTCTCAAGGTTATGAAGCCTTATATTACACTCGCGGAAAAGCTAGGAAGTCTTCAGGGACAGCTTTGTAAGGGTGCGGTCGAAGAAATTCGAATTCTATACGACGGAGAAGTTTCAGGGTTTGATGTTGAGACACTTACAATTGCTGCACTAAAGGGATTTCTTTCTCCAATGATGGATATTGTTGTAAGCTATGTTAATGCTCCGATTCTTGCTAAGGAGAGGGGAATTAAGGTAATTGAGTCAAAGTCCTCAAGGTCACGGGATTTTACAAGCTTGGTTACTATGAGAGTGAAGACAAACATGGGCGAGAATCAAGTTTCTGGAACTATCTTTGGTCTCGAAGAGCCAAGATTTGTTAAGATCAATGGGTTCCCAATCGACGTAATCCCTCAGGGATTCCTTTTAATCAGTGAGAATTATGATAAGCCCGGATTTATAGGGGCCATGGGTACACTTCTGGGGAACAGAGGTGTTAATATTGGCCAGATGCATCTTGGCCGCGAAAGTATCGGCGGCAGGGCTATTTGTTTTATTAATATAGACTCACCAGTTTCTGACGACGTAATACAGGAAATACATAAACTGCCATACATAATTTCAGTAACACAGGTAAGTTTTTAGATGGTTAACCGACTTAGCCTCCCACAAGGGGTGAAGGATTTTACGCCTCAAAAAGCAGAGGAAATAAGGAGAGTTGAAGAAGTTCTAATGGCGGAATTTGCCCGCTGGGGGTATAGAAGGGTAGTTACTCCTCTATTTGAATATCTTGAAGCGATCACGGTCGGTCTGGGGGATGAATTAAAGCAAAAAATAATGAAGTTCGTTGATCCTTCAACCGGTGACGTTGTTGCTCTCAGGCCCGATATAACGCCCCAGGTAGGCAGGATTGTGGCAACACAATTAAGGAACCACCGAGAACCTCTAAGACTTTGTTACAATGGAAGGGTGGTCAGGTTTGAAGAAAAGGGGAGTGGCAAGGAAAGAGAAGTTTTTCAGGTTGGTTGCGAACTCATTGGGTCTTCTTCTCCGGAGGCAGATTCTGAAATAATCGCCCTTGCCGTCAAGTCCTTGATTAAGGCAGGATCGAAAGAACTTGTGTTAGATATTGGTCATACTGGACTCTTGAGATACCTGCTTTCAAAGACTGGGAATCTTCGAGTGGTGATAGAGGAAGCGCTAAAGAAGAAGGATTATGAACAGCTTGTGAATGCAGTTAAACATGCGAAAACTTCTAGGGGAATCAAAAAGGCTCTACTTGCACTGCCTGAGCTGTACGGCGGTAGGGATATTCTTATAAAGGCTAAGAGTATTGGATTACTAAAAAAATATGTATATGAGCTCGAGGATGTTCTTTATGTGCTTGACGAGTTTGGGTTAGATTGTAAGGTGAATATCGATCTTGGTGAGTTAAGGGGTTTTAATTATTATACCGGTGTAACGTTTGAAATTATTTCACCCCATATTTCCTCAGCCCTTCTTAGGGGTGGGAGATATGACGATCTAATAGGAAGATACGGATTCGATACACCTGCGACAGGATTTGCGATTGATATCGAATCATTACTAAGTATTACAAAACCACACCTAGAAGATAATCAGGTTCACTTTGTCATTATTCCTAAGAATTTGAGGCTTAGGCGTGAAGCGATACGTTTGGCTGAATGGCTTAGATCAAGTGGTTTTAAGGTAATACTTGATCTCAAAGCAGATGTGGGTTTAAAAAAGTTCAGGATGAAGGAGAATAAAACATCAAATTCTTACGGAGTGATTTTCCTTGAAACGCCAAAAAGAATTAAGTTAGTTGAATCTAGAAGTGGTGTGAGTAGAGAGTTTTCAAATTTGGAAGAACTTCTCAAGGGAGGCATTTAAAAATTGCCGAATATAGTTTTAGTTGGTGCCCAATGGGGGGATGAGGGCAAGGGTAGGGTAGTTGATCTCATAGCAGATAAGGTTGATGTTGTTACCAGGTACCAAGGTGGCAGCAATGCTGGGCATACAATAGTGATCAACGGGGAAACCATTGTCCTACACCATATTCCGTCGGGCATCCTACGCCAGGGTAGGCTTTCAGTCATAGGGAATGGTGTTGTTGTTGATCCCGGTGTGCTTCTAGAAGAAATTGAGAGGTTAAGGTCAGCCGGCTACGTTGTTCATGAGGAGAACCTGAAGCTAAGTGACAGGGCTCACGTGGTCATGCCTTACCACAAGGAGATTGATCTGGCTCGGGAGGATGCAATGGGGGGGACGAGGATCGGTACGACTGGCCGCGGAATCGGACCTGTCTATGAAGATAAAATTGCTAGGAGAGGCATAAAGATTTCAGATCTAATTGATAGAGGCACTCTTGAAAAAAGGCTCAGAAGTTCACTTGAAGAAAGAAACCTTTATCTTACTAGGGTTCTGGATAGAAATCCGATAGACTTTGAAGCGGTTTTTGCCGAATATTTAGAATATGGTGAAAAACTAAGACCTTTTGTAACTGATACAACCAAGCTTTTGAATGATTTGATATCACAGAGAAAGAGCATTCTGTTTGAAGGCGCCCAGGGTGTTTTACTTGATGTGGATTTTGGCACATACCCATATGTGACATCTTCAAATTCGGGCTCAGGGGGAGCATGTACTGGAACTGGTGTTGGCCCAACCAACATTGACCATGTTTTCGGGGTTGCGAAGGCTTATACGACAAGAGTGGGAGAAGGTCCCTTCCCGTCTGAGCTATCGGGAGAGCTCGGTTTAAAGCTAAGGGAATGGGGTGGGGAGTACGGCTCTACAACCGGGAGACCAAGGAGGTGTGGATGGTTTGACTCCGTAGGTGTTAAATATTCGGCAAGAATAAACGGGATTTCCGGGCTCGCCTTGACAAAGCTCGATGTCCTCTCGAGTTTTGATGAAATAAAGGTATGTGTTGGTTATCTGTGTGATGGTGAGATGATAAGTGATTTCCCTTCCAACTCAGAAGTTCTTAAAAGGTGTACGCCTGTTTATGAAGAAATGGATGGCTGGAAAGAAGATTTGTCCGTTGTAAGAGAACCTTCTGATCTTCCAATTCAGGCAATGGCTTATATAGAAAAAATTGAGGAAACAACAGGAGTACCAGTCAACATTGTTTCAATAGGTGCTTCTAGAGAACGAGTAGTGTATCTAAAGGAACTATTCTCGTAATGCGAAATTATCTTAGTCAGTTAACGTAGGTACCTATAAATATTATATAATGTGGATGTCTTTCCCAGTTCTATACTATTGGCATCGATCTCATTAATGTACTTTCGATATTCTGTGATGAGCTCCCTTCTATACACTCCGATTACCTTCACTTGGTCACCATCAGTCAAAGGATAATTCCCTTCTGCGAATACATTGAGATAATTCCCGTCAGAGTCTGCAATTTTGAAGCTCGTAAATGGGGTTTCTTTTTCATCTTCAACAAGTAAATCATAATCTAAATCCCAGACCATACCTTCGACTGATACCCCTGCACTGTCATAACCTATAGGTGCTATTAAAATTTCCCGTATTGTTGTATGCGTATAGGGGACGGACGTGTTTGGATCCTGCCATTGCTTATTGCAAGATATAAGAGCTGCTGGAATAAATATGAATAGGAAAAAATTAGATATTCTGGCCATAACTACCTTCCAAATTTGAAATTATACAATATGTTTGAAATTTTTTACAAGGCATACGCAAAATTTTCAGACTTTTTCATATGCCTCTATGATTCGCTTTACCAGTGGATGCCTTATGACATCCCTTTTGGTGAAGTAAACAAACGATATCTCCTCTATGCCCTTGAGAAGCCATTCCACTTCAAGGAGTCCGGATTTTTCGTTTTGACCAAGATCAACCTGAGTTGTATCTCCGGTGATTACAGCCTTTGAACTAAAACCCAGCCGTGTTAAGAACATTTTCATCTGTAGAGAAGTTGTATTTTGTGCCTCATCCAGAATCACAAACGCATCGTTTAGAGTCCTCCCCCTCATAAAGGCCAATGGAGCAATTTCAATTGCCCCCTTTTCGATTAGTCTTGAGGACTTTTCGATATCCATCATGTCAAAAAGTGCATCGAATAGCGGCCTAAGATAAGGGTCGACCTTTTGACTGAGATCTCCGGGTAAGAACCCTAATTTTTCCCCCGCTTCAACCGCCGGCCTGGTTAGTATTATCCTGTTTACCTCACGATTTAAGAAGGCTGAAACAGCCATTGCCATAGCGAGATAGGTCTTACCAGTTCCCGCAGGGCCGATACCAAAAACAATATCATTTTTTCGAATTGCCTCGATATATATCTTCTGGGTTATGCTTTTGGGCGCAATTATTCTCTTCCTTGTCGATATGCAGACGGTATCCAAAAAGATTTCTTCAAGTGGAATCTTATCTTCAGTGACTATCCTGGCGGCAGGTTCTATATCCCCTAGTTCGAGTTTATACCCCTTGGTGATTATATTATAAATTTCGTTGAGGAACTTCGTCGATGACTCCACTTTCTCGCTGCCACCTTTAATGATTATTTTCCCGCCCCTTGAGTAAATGCTGACTCCAAATATATTTTCAATTTCTTTTAGGTTTTCGTTATGTTCACCATAGAGCTCCATTATAGCACTATTGTCTTCGAAGGTTATCTCACTGGTGATTTCATTTAATTCTTTTAAGGTATCTTGCATATTGAGTAAATTGGCCCTCCCAATTATGTTCTTTGAACTAAGTTATTGTGGCATCGAAGAATTAGGAATATTTTCTTTATCTCGGGATAGGTTGAACTACGAGACGCTTTGTTATTGGTGTTTGAGAAGATTTTACAAAGGTGAGCAGTAATTCTATACAGTGTTTTGTCCCTGTCTTTAACGCTGGAGTTTAATTTCCAATGTTTTGTGATAAAGAATTGATTAAATTATAACAGAAATGAAATAAAAGCCCAAGTCGTCGTATTCTGCGACGTAAAATGTAACCGAAATGCTGTTGGTTGTGCAATTTAAAAAGGTAACCAAAAAAGAAGAAGTGTTGAAATCAGAATGTCTTTTGTGATATAAATAGTGCAAGAATTGGATGACAATAAAGGGTATTCAGGATAAAATAAGAAAAGGTAAATATAGCTTTTCAGATCATGCAGTAAAAAGGATGATCAAGAGGTCTATAAACCGTCATGAGATTGAAGAGGCTATATTTGGAGGAGAGATTATTGAAGAATATCCTGACGATAAGTACTTCCCAAGCTGTCTTATTTATGGCAAGACACGAAAGGTAAAAGACTT
>DASWID010000146.1 GCA_036397855.1 Thermodesulfobacteriota bacterium
AATGACAGTGGGGGAGTGGATTCCCGCTAACGGCTATCACTATATCATCCTCGGATAGTCAGGTTTTCCAACCCCACATGGATAAAACACAAGGAATGGAAACCTATCGGGACAAGAATGTCCCGACTATCCGTAATAAATAACGTCACCGAAAACGATAGGCGGGGTTTTCCAACCCCGCATGGAGACATGCGGGGACAGGCTCTGGATTCCTGCCGCGTAATTCTTCGAATTCCGCATCCTATATCTTATACTCCATGCTCAATTGGTTATAGCAGACATTCTGCAATTCATGGTGGGAATGCATATCGCATCGATTGAAATCTTCTGAATAGGAATATCGCAGCAATTATTATCGGAACCTGAACAAGAAAGTAAACAGTCGCAAAAACCGCAAACCCAAGATCGTGAAATATTCCCACAGAAATTGCGGTTGCGATAGCCAGGTTCCTTACTGCAAATTCTATGAGCAACGTAAAACGATCGCTTGCGCTCAATCCCATGATCCAACCAACCCCAAATCCAAGAATCATGGTTATGATAGTGAAAGCAACACTGGCGAAGGCAGTGTCGGAGAAATCAGCCGGTATATTCGCCCTCTCCTTGTAGACGACAAATCCAATCAATATCACAAAAGCAATAATGCTGACATATCTTAGAGCACTTTCGTATCTTTCTTTCATATCCGGATAAAGCCTTCGAACCTTCATTCCGACAATAACAGGAAGGACGACAAGAAGTAGTAATTGTGCGATTAATTTTGCGAAGGGAATCTTAATGATAAATTGCTCACTCAAGTACAATGTGAATCCCTCCATACAAATGGGAATTGTTAAAATCGCCGCCAGACAGGAAGCCGTTGTCAATGTTACGGACAGAGCCGTGTTCGCACGAGCTAAGTAAGTATAATAATTAGATATGCCGCCCCCAGGGCAGGCCGCCACCAGTAGGACCCCGGCCAATACTTGAGGGCTAGGCTTCATTAGCTGAACTAAAACCACACCGATTATAGGAATAAGAATGAACTGCAAGATTGTCGCAATCACTATTAACCTTGGGTTAAGAAAGACTTTTCTGAAATCGTTCCGCGTTAATTCCAGTCCGACAATAAACATTAAGTAGAAGACTCCGATCGGAATAGCGATATCGATAAAAGTTTTCATTGCTGTCTACTTGTCTCCTAAGAATTAATTTGTATCATTCTACCGCTTTAAAATGTCTGTGTCATGGGAAATAAATTGATTCTTCGAAGCAGCTCATTATTTCTATAATCTTTAGGTTGTGATTAGTTAAAAATGAATACCCGTGCAGAAAACAGGTCATCACAACATAAATATTCGGTCGCTCATGCGGGCGCGGTACTCCCTGCATCAGGGGATGACACGAGGCGGGGTTGAAGCGCAATAAACCCATGCTCGAACATTCACCGCAAATGCCTACGGGGACGAGGCTGTCGAGTAATCCGCGGGACGTGCGGTTTGTCATCCCCGAGGATTTTTGTCGGGGATCCAGGGGTAAAGGATATGGATTCCCAATAACGGCAAATGACAGTGGGGGAGTGGATTCCCGCTAACGGCTATCACTATATCATCCTCGGATAGTCAGGTTTTTCAACCCCGCATGGATTAAACAAAAGGAATGGAAACCTATCGGGACAAGAATGTCCCGACTATCCGTAATAAATAACGTCACCAGAAAGGATAGGCGGGGTTTTCTAACCCCGCATCTTGGATCAATTGTCCCACCGAAATATCCAGAATTAAGATGAGCAATTGAAATTATAGTTTGCCTCATTCTGTCTACTCCTCTATACTAAATAGGAGGACCGTAGCGTGGAGACCCGAGGGTCTCTCCGGTACAAAAAATGAGCAAGAGGGTTAACATGTCTAGAATCTCTGGGAAAAACATAGTACTAGGCGTTACAGGTGGAATTGCGGCTTATAAGTCATGTGAGCTTGTCAGGCGGTTAGTCAAAGAGGAGGCGACAGTACGCGTAATTATGACCAAGAACGCCGCGGAATTTGTAACACCCCTGACATTTCAGGCTCTATCTTTAAACCGGGTGGCTACCGAAATCTACGATATCGAGTGGGAATCGGAGATCGGACATATTAGCCTCGCAGATAATGCGGATCTTATAATCGTAGCTCCTGCAACCGCTACTTTTATTGGAAAGGCAGCAGCAGGAATTGCAGACAATCTGCTCAATGCTGTGATCCTGGCCACCAAGTCCCCCGTAATTGTATGTCCGGTGATGAATGTGAACATGTATAACAATCCCGCCGTACAGGAAAACATCGAAGGTTTACACAGGAGGGGATTTATTATTGTAGAACCGGATGAGGGAGAACTCGCATGCGGTTGGGAAGGCAAAGGTAGGTATCCCGAGTTAGGTGTGATAATACAGGAAATCGAGAGGGTATTTTCGCGTAAAGATTTTACGGGTAAGAGGGTGATGGTTACGGCTGGAGCTACCAGGGAGTACATCGATTCAGTGAGATTCATCTCAAATCCATCCACTGGAAAGATGGGGTACGCCCTTGCGAAAGAAGCTTGGTTGAGGGGAGCCGATGTGCTTTTAATCTCGGGTAAAACCGATGTTAGTCCACCAACTGGCGTGGATATTGTCAACGCGTTAACTGCCAGTGATATGTATCAAGAGGTTATGGATCATCTTGACTGGGCTGATATAATAGTTAAAGCTGCTGCCGTTGGTGACTTCACTCCATCGAACATTATTCAGGGAAAAATCAAGAAAAGTAAAAAGGATCTTACACTCACACTTAAACCGACTAAGGACATCCTTTTAGAAATTGGAAAGAGGAAAGACGGAAAGATCATAGTGGGATTCGCTGCTGAGTGTGAGAATATAATAGAGAATTCAAAAGAAAAGTTAAAGGGGAAAAACGCGGATTTGATAGTAGCAAATGATATTTCAAAGGCAGGTTCTGGGTTTGGTCAGGATACGAATGCGGCGTATTTTGTGGACAGATCGGGAAAGGTGGAGGAACTTCCCTTAATGAGTAAATCCGACTTGGCCAACAGGGTCTTTGATAAGATTTTAGAGATTAGAGCAAATATTGGTTCCTAGAGTATCTGCCGGTACAAATTTGTTATAAGCCGCGACTTACCACCTGTCATTGTCCCAGGGTTCCCACCGTCCTCCCTCTTTTGGTCATTCCCAAATGCTGTTATTGGGAATCCATATTCTTTACTCCTGGATCCCCGACAAAAGTCCTCGGGGATGACAAAAAGCCGCGGATCCCCTGCAGATCCATGCGGGGTTGGAAAACCCCGCCTATCGATTTATATATAAATCCTAACCCCAGGGGATAGGCGGGACATTCCTGTCCCGCTTACTCGTTCGTTTTTTACATTTTCGCTAACACCCTGAATAGAATCACTTACCCTGACCACATCCAATGTTTGATCCTAAGGTTTTTTCCCTCCACGGCTAAGGCTCCGACATATCCAGGCGCTGGCGTCAGAGGGTACAATGACCAATTGGACGCCAGAATCGAATCTCCTTTAATGCTAACAATTTTAGCTTCATCGCTTGGGTTCAGTGTCACGTCAAACTGATCTAGCGGTATAGAAAGACCTTCTCCGATAGCCTTGATATAAGCTTCTTTACGAGTCCAACAATTAAAAAATCCCTCAATACGCTCTGAAGGAGGCAATGCGACGAGAGTCTTAAACTCCAAGGGTGAGAAGAATCGTTTTGCGATCTTCTCACAAGATAAACTTGTCCTGACTCTTTCGATATCGATTCCTATTTCTCTACCCAAGGTAACGGCGTATAATGCAAGCCCATGTGAGTGCGATAAATTGAAGTTTAGATAATCATAATCCATTTCAGTCACAATTTTCGGTTTTCCCTGAGAATTGTAAGTGAAGTTAAGTCTGTTTGGTTTTAGTTTTAGATAGCTTCCCAGTATTACTCTAAGAACGCCTCTGGCAGCAATGAAATGGTGTCGGTCTTTTTCAAAATGGAAGCGATTAGCCCTGGCTAGCTCGTCCGTAGAAAGGGTATTCTTGAGATTTTCCAGCAATGAAGGCCTTAAATTCAGATCTGTAAGCCAGAGATGTGCTTCATCTTGCCTGATAATTGATTTCTTAGGTGGTAAGTGCCATATAGGCTTAGGTTTTTTCACTAATCCAATGTTATTGAGTATAATTACACCAACTGCTGATCAAATTACTTCGTTTTGGTCTTCCTTTTCGAGCTGGCTTTTACTTTCACTTTTGCTTTTTTCTCCTTTTCCATCTCTTCCATCTTTTTCCTTAGACTTAAAGGTCTCATGTCAGTCCATACTTCCTTTATGTAAGCTAAACACTCTGACTTTGGTCCAACTTTTCCAACATCATTCCAGCCCAGAGGATTATCTTTGTCTGAAGGCCATATGGAATACTGTTCTTCGTGGTTCACTACGACCTTATAGATTGTCTTGTCATCATCTTCGTCTACGCTCATCGGCTCCTCTAATAAAATTGATTACAGTTTGAATTAAATTCCCATGCCGTTTGCATCATTAAGGCGTGCATTCACTTCTTCCGCCAATACTTTGACGTTCGGCCTGTTAAACATTGTATAGTGGTCCCCTGGAACAGTATGAACGTCCACGCCACCCCTTGCTAATTTCCTCCAACCCAACGTCTGATCTATTTCAAACATGCTCAGGTGATCCTCAGCTCTAATGAGGGTCAAGCTGTGTGGATAAGGTCTTGGATTATATTTATGAATTGCCCTGAGGTTATTAAGATATACGTCTAATCGTCGGATAGCATGCTGAAGTTGAACCTCACTGCTCTTTTCATTTTTGGCTTCAAGATTCTTCCAAATCGAGATTAACGCTGTGCCTGAAGCACCCTGTATAATATTGTCTAATAATAAGTTAAGCTCGCTAGAGTCGACACCGAGAATATTGGCTAATTCTCTATAGCGAGTGATTATGCGATCATCCTTACTTAATTCGTTCTCATTTATTACTGGCTTTGGCCAATTCGCATCGGGTAAATAGCCTATGATGATATCTAATGAAGTATCTTGGTGTTTGAAGTAATAGCAAAGTTTTTCTAAAAAATCCCCTAGAAGTCTATTTGAATATTTTATCGTTGTCTTCCAATTTCTACTCAGCGACTGCGAATCGAACAAGATTAGCTTTGACACTGATTGTTGTTGAGCTAACAATTGCTGGGCCATTTCATAAGCAACTAATCCTCCCATAGACCATCCTCCAATCTGATAAGGACCATCAGGGCTTACAAATCGTATAGCCTCAATATAACGGGTGGCCATTATCTCAATACTCGAAAGAGGGGCCTCGTCACCTTCCATGCCAAACGATTCTAGTCCGTAAAAGGGTTGATCGATTCCAATTAAGTTCGCTAAATCGTAATATGAAAACACACCGCCACCAATGGCATGAACGCAAAAGAATGGTGGTTTTGAACCTCGAGGCTGGATATTCACGAGTGGAGATTTTGGTGCTTTTATCCTTAGATCCTTTTTGACTCTGGTATTCTGCGATCCGAACCTTTTTCTGAATGCCTTAACCATTTCTTTATCAAGTGCATAATTCCCACAGTGCAGCTCGGCTGCATCAAACCCTAATCTTTTAAGAGTTCGATAATGCTGGTATGAGCTTGTAACGTCAACCAAGCCTAAGGTCGCTTTTAATCTATGAAAATGTGATGAGAGTAAGCTCGAAAAGACGCACCCAGTTATTTGATTTGGATCTCGTTCTGAGAATGCTTCTAATTGGCTTCTTTCAATCAGCCTTTCTACTACCTCTGGCAAATATTGTAAACGCTGAACGGGTTTAGGTGATTGCAGTACTCCACCTTCGGTGAAAATTATATCAACATGCTTTTCAAATCTGCGAATGGCTTCCTCTACGGAAAAGCAATGTGGAGCTGAATCGTCGACGATTATCGCACCGGGCCTCGCAAGATTAATATCGATGACTTCTGGTACGTTAGTAGCCCCGATGATTAAGGAATTTTCATAAAATTCGACCGGGACCTTATTACCAGAATCTACAATTTGTATATTTCCCTTGTACCCAAATTCTCTAATTATACTATCTTTTAATTTTTCTAAGGTATCATGCTTGCCATACAGATCACACAGGGTGATTTCTGATGGGTGTGGAAGACTTTTCAGCATCAAACTAAGGGTAGCCATCCCTACCGATCCCAGACCTAAAAAACCTACCTTCTCATGGGTAAGTTCACGACCACTTTCCTTCAGGGCTCTGCTTATCGAAAGTACAACAGATGATGTAGTTGTTGCATGTCCTGTTGTGATTTGAGGTAAATGATCCCCAGCTTCAATTTGCTCACTAATCATGCGACCGTAGTCAGTGGCAGACGGGATGAGACCCGTTAGCGAAACAGTTTTTGCTCCAGCCACGCCTGCTAATTCAACCGATTTCTTTATCATATCAACCAAAGAATCCTGATCAGCATACAATTCTGTTTCGAAAACTGGTATTGATATTATGGCAATGCGACCAAGACCTAATTCCACAATATTCGATATTATCGGTTTATTTCTAAAAAAATCGTGAACCAATTTCCTATCGATGTTTGTTTGATCCAATATCGAGTTTGATAAATAACCGATAGCTGCTGCGTCTACTCGCTTAATTTGTCCATCTTTAATGAGATCCAACAATGGACGTCGTTCGATTACTGTAAAATCATTTAATCTAAAACTGCTTCCTTCATCCTTGTTTACAATTCCTTTGATAATGGATTTAGTCGGTAACGAAGCCCTTTCATCTCGGAGTTCGGTGGGGCACTTCCCAATAGCGTTTACGAGATCAGAGATAGTAGGATTTAAAAACAGGCTCTTAACTGAAACTTCGTATTTCAGGTCTGAGGATATTTTGTATATTAGTCTGGTCGCCTGGAGGGAATTACCTCCCAAATCAAAGAAATTGTCATAAACTCCAACCCTTTCAACTCGTAGTACTTCGCTCCAGATATCTGCAATCTGCTTTTCCAGTAGGTTTCTCGGTGCTACATATTCTTGTAAGATTTCCGGACGTTTTTCATCTGGCTCAGGAAGGGCTTTTCTGTCAATCTTACCACTGGGGGTTAGCGGTAGTTCATCTAGTGTTACGAAGTATGACGGCACCATGTACTCAGGTAGCTTTTTCATTAAAAAAACTCTTAATTCCCGGATACTAGGCTTATTCTCTTCTTCCACCAATAAATATACGACAAGTCCTTTCTCGCCAGGTTCATCTTCCCGTGCTATAACAACTGCATCGCGCACCCCCGGGTGCTCCCTCAATACAGATTCGATTTCCCCGGTCTCTATACGAAAGCCACGCACCTTTACCTGATGGTCTATCCTTCCAAGAAATTCTATGTTCCCATCCGGCAAATACCGTGCAAGGTCTCCTGTCCTGTAAAGCCTCTCCCCAGGGCCGTCACTGAATGGATTCGGTACAAACTTCTCTGCCGTCAGATCGGATCGGTTGAGATATCCACGTGATACACCTAATCCTCCAATGTGAAGCTCCCCAGGCACTCCGATAGGGACTGCATTATAACTCTTGTCTAGAATATAGATTTTGGTGTTTGCAATCGGTCGGCCTATTGGTATGGAACCGTTTTGTTTAAAAACTTGGTAGGATGTGGAATAGACAGTAGTCTCCGTAGGTCCATAGACGTTCAATAGTGAATTCGATCTTTCAAGCAAAAGATTTGCCAAATCTCCAGTGAGTTCCTCACCGCCGCATAGTGATTTGAACTTTTTTGGAGTCTTCCAGTCTGCTGCAAAAAGAAGTTTCCAGGTTGCAGGTGTAGCGTGGATCATCGTCGCATTTAATTGATTAATCTTTCTTGACAACAATAATCCGTCAGTCGCTGTTTCGCGGCTGATCAAACCTATGCGAGCCCCGGTTACAAGTGTTAGAAAAATTTCGAGGATAGAGATATCAAATGAAAAGGTGTTAATTGCCGGTACGATGTCATTGGATGACAAGCCCAACTGGTCCCGAGATGAGGTTAGGAAATTTGTTAGTGATCTATGATGGATCTGAACACCCTTAGGATTCCCTGTAGAGCCTGATGTGTAAATGACGTAGGCAATGTTATCGGGCGAGGACAGACGAATCGGGTTGCCTCTATCCCTTTTAGAAATGCCCTCCCTTTTCGAATGCATAAGAACAAGGGTAATTTCATCACAAGGTAGTAGACCCGCAAATGTTTTTTGAGTTAAAACGAACTGAATATTTGAATCCTCCACCATGTATTCCAGCCGTTGCTTCGGATAAGAGGGGTCAAGAGGAACATAAGCACCTCCTGCTTTAAGTATCCCCATAATTCCTACTACCATCTCTATTGATCTTTCCAAACATAACCCTACAAGAACCTCTGGGCCTACTCCCTGCTCTATCAGGTAATGAGCCAGTTGATTAGCCCTTTGATTTAATTCTTCGTAAGTCAGTGTCTTATCTTCAAAAACAACTGCGATGGCATCCGGGGTCCTCTTCACCTGTTCCTCAAATAGCTCATGAACACACCTTTCTTCGGGGTATTCCCTACTTGTTTCATTCCACTCGAAAAGGATTTTATGCTTCTCCCTCTGCGGTAGCACGGGCAAGTCTGATATTCTCTGGTCAGGATTTTTAACTATACCTTCCAAAAGGATCATAAAATGGTCGATCATCCTTTCTATCGTAGGTCCATTAAATAAATCCGTGTTGTACTCCAAATTTCCTGTTAGCCCCTGAGCTGTTTCCGCCAAAGAGAGGGTAAGATCAAACTTCGCCGTCTCTCCTTCCATCTCCACCGGACTAATGGTCAAGCCTCCCAGGTCTACGGCTTGCATCGGTGCATTCTGTAGTACAAACATCACCTGAAACAGGGGTGAGTGACCCATATCTCTCTGAGGATTAAGTTCGTCCACCAGTCTCTCAAACGGAAGGTCCTGATGAGCATACGCTTCGAGTGAGGTTTCTTTTACACTCCTCAATAGTTCTAAGAAGCTGGGATTACCCGAAAGATCAGTACGCATTACGAGGGTATTGACAAAGAAACCAATGAGCCCTTCAATCACTGACCTATTGCGGTTCGCAATTGGGGTACCTACTGCTATGTCCTCCTGTCCTGTACACCTATAGAGCAGTGTCTGAAAGGCAGCCAGCAGTGTCATAAACAAAGTAGCTCCTTCCCGTCTACTCAGCTCAGTAAGGGCTTCTGATAGTGATGGGGAAAGCTCTAATGATTCATGCGCCCCGTTGTATGTCTTTACAACTGGTCTCGGCCTATCAGTCGGTAACTCAAGAACTGGCGGCAGATCACCAAGCTTCTGTCTCCAGTACCCTAGTTGTGACTGAAGCACGTCACCCTGCAGCCACTGTCTCTGCCACTGTGCAAAATCTGCATATTGTATCGGTAGTTCTGGCAGTGGTGAGGGTTCTCCACGGGAGTATGCATCATATATTGCCGAAACCTCTCTTATCAGTATTCCCATAGACCAACCATCTGATATTATGTGATGCATAGTGAAGAGACCAACATGGTCTTCCTCCCCAAGCCTTAGCACATTAGGCCTCAGTAGAGGGCCACTCTCAAGGTCAAATGGCTTCTGTGCCTCTTCTATCGCCAGTCTCCTCGCCTCAGACTCTCTTTCCCCCTCTGGCAATTCACTGAGATCCAGAATAGGAAGAGTAAATATTATCTCGGATGCTATTACCTGGGTTGGTTTCCCATCCACTGATTTAAATGTAGTTCTGAGTGATTCGTGGCGTCTTATTATCTCGTTTATCGAGCGCTCCAGTACCTCCACATCGAGTCTACCCCTTACTCTCACTGCTCCAGGCATGTTGTAGGCACTGCTGCCTGGCTCAAACTGATCAAGGAACCACAGTCTCTCCTGGGCAGAGGATAGTGGGAGTTCGATGTCCCTTGGTATTGGATTAATAGGTGGAGCCTTTAGCCCCTCACCTTTTTTCTTCTCCTCATCTATTATCTCTGCAAGTCGAGCAACAGTGGGTTCTTCTATAATGTTTCTAAGTGGAATCTCTACCTTAAACGCATCTCTTGCTCGGGAGACCACTTGTGTGGCAAGCAGTGAGTGTCCTCCCAGTTCAAAGAATTTGTCGTATATTCCAACTTTTTCCACACCTAACACCTGTGCCCATATGCCAGCCAGTATCTCCTCTGTAGGATTTCGGGGCGCTACGAATTCTCTTCCAAGCTCTGGTCTGGTTTTATCCGGTTCGGGCAGTGCCTTTCTATCTACCTTCCCACTTGGGCTTAGTGGTAGCTCGTCCAGTGTTACAAAGTATGATGGCACCATATACTCTGGTAGCCTGTTCTTGAGAAAGTTCCTTACTTCACCGACAGTAGTTTCCTGCCCCCGTTTATTTACGATATATCCCACCAGGCGTTTATCTTTCCAGGGCGAAGTCGAGGGATCGCCACTCCCATCGCCTCTTGCTAAAACGACTGCATCATTTACATATGGATGTTCTCTTAGTATTGATTCGATTTCCCCGGTCTCTATCCTGAATCCACGTATCTTTACCTGATTGTCTATCCTTCCCAGAAACTCTATGTTGCCGTCTCCTAGGTATCGCGCAAGGTCTCCTGTCTTATAAAGTCTCTCCCCTGGCTCTTCACTAAATGGATTTGGTATAAACTTCTCGGCTGTTAAGTCAGGCCGATTCAGATAGCCGCGAGACAGTCCCTCACCTCCGGTATGAAGCTCGCCAGGTACTCCAATCGGGACCGGCTGTAAATTTTTGTCCAGCAAATAGACCTGAGTATTGGCTATTGGCTTTCCAATCGATACAGAATTCCCTACTTGAGAAGAGTCTGTCATCGAATAGCAGCTGGTAAAGGTTGTGCTCTCTGTTGGGCCATAGCCATTAATCAATTTACATCCTGACAACTTTCCGAGAGCCTTTTTTACATGTGAGGCAAACAATACATCACCACCAGCTAGGAGTTGACGAACATAGATTAAAGCATCAATGCGTTCATCTACCAACAGGTGGAAGAGACTAGCGGTGAGCCATAGCGTAGAAATCCTATGCCTCCTAATAAATTGACCAAGCTCTTCTAATGATGGCGTATAAGGTGGAAAGACGACTAATTGCGAGCCATTTAGTAGGCAACCCCAGATCTCGAATGTTGATGCATCGAAGGATATAGGGGCAAACTGAAGAAAAACCTCATGGGATGTTAGATCTATGTAATCCGTC